>NZ_JBIWDH010000042.1:0-46598 GCF_044761885.1 Lysinibacillus sp. NPDC097231
GTCACACCCGTTCCCATACCGAACACGGAAGTTAAGCTCTTTAGCGCCGATGGTAGTTGGGGGCTTCCCCCTGTGAGAGTAGGACGTCGCTAGGCGCAAAAAGTCGCTGCTGATAAACTCAGTAGTGGCTTTTTTTGTCCAAAAGAACTAAAAAAGAGACATTTCGATCAGTAATAGTGAAATGTCTCTTTTATTATTTATACAGTTGCTACTCGTAGCTCTATACGGCGAATTTTTCCAGAGGTTGTTTTTGGCAATTCATCGATAAAGACAATACTACGAGGATATTTATAAGGAGCTGTTAATGCTTTAACGTGCTCCTGAAGCTCTTTTGTTAATTCCTCTTCATCACGGTCTTTAAAGCCGTCTCGTAAGATAACAAAGGCCTTAACAATATGTCCTCTAATTTCATCTGGTGCTGCGACAACAGCACATTCTTGTACTGCTTCATGTTTATTTAAAGCGTCCTCTACTTCGAATGGTCCAATTGTATAGCCTGATGAAATAATAATGTCATCTCCCCGACCTTCAAACCAGAAGTAACCGTCTTCATCGCATTTCGCTTGGTCACCAGTAATATACCAATCGCCACGGAAGGCAGCTTGTGTACGTTCAGGCTCACGATAATACTCTTTAAATAGAGCAGGAGATGACTTGTGTATTGCAATATCCCCAACTTCTCCAATAGGTGCTTCATTACCTTCATGATCTATAATACGCACAATATTGCCCGGAGTAGGAACACCCATTGAACCAGGACGTAACTCAGTATCTTCAAGCGTACCGATTAATAGTGTATTTTCAGTTTGTCCATACCCATCACGCACTTTAAGACCAAAATTGTTCATAAATGTTTCGATTACTGGTCGGTTTAATGGCTCTCCTGCAGAGACAGCACTACGTAGAGAAGATAGATCATAGTCTTTTAAACTATCAATCTTCGCCATAATTCGATATTCTGTCGGGGTACAGCATAATACATTGATCTTTTCATCTTGAATTAGTTGAAGGTATGTTTTTGCATCAAATCCTCCGTGATATACGAAGGCAGTTGCGCCCAGCATTATTGTTGATAGGAATGGGCTCCAAATCCATTTTTGCCAGCCTGGTGCTGCTGTAGCCCAAACTAAATCACCTTCACGTACACAAAGCCACTTTGAAGCTGCTGTTCGAATATGTGCATATCCCCAACCGTGGGAATGAACAACCCCTTTTGGTTTACCAGTAGTACCAGAAGTATAAGAAAGAAATGCCATATCATCTCGTTTTGTGGCAACTGCAGTAAACGTATCAGGCTGTGTATTGGCTAGTTCATCTAAAGATGTCCAATCACCTATAGCATTACCTATGATCAACTTATTATTTAAAGCTTCTACTGAAGAAGTAATACGATCTACCTCACTAGTAAATGCTTCATAGGCAATTACTGCACTAGCAGATGAGTGCTCCATACGATACTCTAAATCACTTGCACGTAACATTTCTGAGCATGAAATAGGAACAATTCCAGCCTTTAGGCACCCAAGGAAGACAAAGTAAGCCTCAGGTAGACGTGGAGTAATAACTAATACGCGATCTCCTTTTTGAATCCCCCTTTTCGTAAAGGCATGCGCGTATTGATTCATTTTTTGCACAAGCTCAACATAGGAGATTGTTCTGCGTTCCTGTTGAGTATTTAGCCATCGTATTGCTTGACGGTCTCTATCTTGAGAGAATTTTTCCAATTCCTCAGTGATGTTGTAAAATTCTGGTGCGATTAAATCGTTTGTTACCATGTGAACATTCCTCCCCTAAATAAATTTGATAGAAAATTCTTAAAACTATTTCCATTTTAACAATTACAATAATATACAGCAAGAATATTCGACACGTTAAATAGAAATATTTGTTTTAATAGAGAACTATTAAGTTCTAATTGCTTATATATCAACCCTTCGACAAAAAATTATAAAAATTTTCACAAAAAGTATTGCATAATTTATAATGCTTGCTATAATAATAAATGTACTTAAGAGGTTTTGAAAACCAAATTGAATATTGTTGTTCCGAAGTAGCTCAGTTGGTAGTAGCACCTGACTGTTAATCAGGTTGTCGCAGGTTCGAGTCCTGCCTTCGGAGCCATTTTTTTTTGCCTTTTTTTAATGTGTCTCTTTGTAAATAGATCTCTTCTAACATCTAAAATCCATTTTAAAGCCAAATTGAATATTGTTGTTCCGAAGTAGCTCAGTTGGTAGTAGCACCTGACTGTTAATCAGGTTGTCGCATGCCCGAGTCCTGCCTTCGGAGCTTTTTTTTTGCCTTTTTTTAGTGTGTCCTCTTGTAAATAGATCTTCTTCTAACATCTAAAAATCCACTTTATATCCTACTATGTCTCCCTGTTTACAAATATTATTGTTTAGATAAATTACAATCAAAATCACAACCTACTTTTAATTATATTAGAATAATTTAAATATCTCTGTTCTTTGAATATTACAGTTAATTGATTGAATATAAATTAGATAAAACGGGAAAATACGAGAAAAAAACTAAATTTATGAATAAAAAATGTGTACGTTTTTCAAAATATACATTGACAAAGTTATTGGTTTTAAAGTAATATTCGGGAAAATGAGGTAAGCTTAGGGGCTTTGGTAAAGAAAAAAGGGGGAGTATTTAATGGAGCCTATTTTAGAGATTGAAAATGTCTCTTTACAGTTTGGTGGAATCAAAGCATTAGATAGCGTCACTTATCATATAAATCAAGGTGAAATCTTTTCGCTAATCGGTCCTAATGGGGCTGGAAAAACAAGTATGCTCAACTGTATCAGCGGTTTATATCAACCGACAAGTGGCTCCATTCGGTACAAAGGGCAAGAAATCATCAATATGAAACCATACAACCGCACGACTTTAGGGATGGCACGTGCCTTTCAAAATATCGCATTGTTTGCGCATATGTCGGTACTCGATAATTTAAAACTAGGAAGACATTCATTGATGAAGTCAGGCATTTTTAGTGGAGGGCTTTATGCTGGAAAAGCTTCTAAAGAGGAGATTGATCATCGGCGAAAGGTAGAAGAGGTTATCGAATTTTTAGAATTGCAGGATATACGCCATACCCCAGTTGGGACGCTATCATACGGGTTACAAAAACGCGTGGAAGTTGGTCGTGCTTTAGCGCTTAATCCAGAGTTGATTTTATTGGATGAGCCTATGGCGGGGATGAACAATGCTGAGAAGGATATGATGGCTAGGTTCATACTAGATATACATGAGGTGATGGGAACGACAGTCGTTTTAATTGAGCATGACTTAGGGGTAGTTATGAGTTTGTCTGATCATATCGCTGTATTGGATTTTGGGAAGTTAATTGGATTTGGGACACCGAAGGAGATTCAACAAAATCCAGATGTAATTAAAGCATATATTGGTGAAGAAACCGTTATTTAAGGGGGAGAGACTGAATGGTCATTCATAAAACATTGCCTACTCTTTTAGCTGAGCGAGCAAAAAATGAACCGAATGCGGTTGCGCTAAGACAAAAATACTTAGGTATATGGAATGAAATAACATGGCATAATTATTTGAAAAATGTGGAATTCTTAGCGGTTTCACTTTCGCATCACTTTCACTTTCAAAGTGGAGAAAAGCTGGCGATTATTGGTGAAAATCGACCGCAGTGGCTATATGCACAAATGGCAACCCAATTGCTAGGGGGCATTTCGGTAGGGATTTATCAAGAATCATTACCAGATCAGGTGGAATTTTATTTAAACGATTGCAAAGCAAGAATTGTCATCGTGGAAGATCAAGAACAAGTAGATAAACTGCTAGAAATAGAGGATCGTATTCCCCTTGTGGAACACATTATTTACTACAATAAGCAAGGATTACGCCATTATAAACACACCAAACTCAGTTTTTTAGATGACTTCTTGAAAAAGGGAGAAGATTTATTAAAGCAGCAGCCTAATTTTTACGAGGAGCAAGCGAGCACGCTAGACACACATAGCCCGGCTGTGATTGCCTATAGCGCCGCAACATCAGGCAGGCCAAAGGGAGCAATACTGACACATTTTAACTTAATCAATGCAGCAAAAAATTTAACGGAGCAGGAGGAAATGAAGAAAAATGATGATTACTTTTCATTTTTACCATTGTCATGGGTAAATGAAAAAGTAGTTAGTACTGTTGTGCCGTTAATTGTCGGATTCGCTATTAACTTTCCAGAAAAGCCGCATACTGTAATGGTTGATTTGCGAGAGATTGGTCCGCAAACATTGCTCGCACCACCTCGTGTGTATCAATCGTTGATGTCTAACTTTACAATTCGAATGGAAGGGGCTAGCTGGTTTAAAAGAAAAGTGTATGACTTCTTTAAAAAGTACGGGGATAAAAAAGCGGTAGCGGATGCCAATAATGAAGTGCTATCAGGTATGGATAAACTGATGTACTTTTTAGGCAACGTCATTATTTTTAGTGCTATTCGCGATCACTTAGGGATAGCTAGGCTGAGAGGAGCGTACGTTGCGGGGGCGGCATTGCAACCGGATGCCTTCCATTTTTATCATAGTATCGGCGTGAATTTAAAGCAAACATACGGTGGGACAGAAGTTGCAGGTATTGCATTTGTTCAGCCAGATCGTCAAATCAAGTCAGGAAGCTCAGGCGTTCCAATTCCTAATACGGAAGTGAAAATAGGAGAAGACGGTATCGTTTATATGAAAAACAACGCCATTTTCTCGGCGTATTTGCATGAGGAAGACCAAAAAGAAGTGGTTGATGGTTGGCTGTCACTAGGTGATCATGGTTATCTTGACGAGCAAGGCCATCTTCATATATTAGATCGGCAAGAGGATCTCATCACGAATTCAGCCGGTGAAAATATTTATCCGAGATTAGTAGAAAATGAGTTAAAGTCAAGTCCATATATTCAAGAAGCTGTTTGCTTCGGTAAAGAAAAGCCATATATGACCGCTATTTTAAATATTGATATGAGTAGCGTCGGGAGATGGGCGGATAAAAACCGCGTTTTATTTACTGAATATTCAGACCTCTCTAGAAACCCGAAAGTTGTAGGGCTCATTGAGCAACAAGTTGAGCAATTAATGAGTAAATTGCCTCCGCAATACCGTGTGAAAAAGTTTTCTATTTTACACAAGCAATTTACGGCAGATCAAGGGGAATTAACGCGCACGTTAAAAATCCGCCGAAACTTTGTGGAACAAAAATATAAAGAATTAATTGATGGCATGTATTCGGATACACAAGAAGTGTCATTAACACCTTCACAAGCCGAATCCGTAGAGGAAGAAGTGAGTTTACGTGTTATTCAAATAAAAATTGAACAGGGGTGGCATGATGACATTCTTCTTACAAATGCTTAGTAACGGAATTGTAGTAGGAAGTATATACGGATTAGTGGCGCTTGGATTCGTATTAATTTATCGAGCAAGTGGTGCGCTAAACCTAGCAAATGGTGAATTCGTTTTATTTGGTCCTTATATTTGTTTAGTGCTGTTAACGTCATATAAGGTTCCGTTCTATATCGCCATCATTATTACGTTAATTGTAAGCGCGATATTAGGATTAATTGTAGAGCGACTTGTTGTTCGTCCATTACAGCATGCACCGGCTATTTCCGTTATCATGGCGACGCTTGGATTGGCGAATTTATTGGGTGGGGCTATCCATATGATTTGGGGGCACGGCACGAAAATCTTCCCACCAGTATTTCCGCAAACACCGATTCAATTTGGTGGGGTAATTGTAACGCCAGTTTATTTATGGTCATTTGTCATTGTTATCGTATTGTTAATTGTTTTCACAATCTTCTTCAAGTATTCCAAAATTGGCTTAGCGATGCGTGCGGTTGCAGACGATCAAGGAGCGGCACAATCGGTAGGGATGAGTGTGAAATTTGTTTATGCTGTAACATGGTCGATCGCAGCAATGGTAGCAGCGATTGGTGGAGTTTTACTAGGAAACATTAGTGGTGTAAGTCCAGTCATGTCGACAATTGGTTTAACGGTATTACCAGTTGTTATTTTAGGGGGACTAGACAGTGTAGCTGGTGCTATCATTGGTGGATTTTTAATCGGCATTGTTCAAAATATTGCGGGAGGCTACTTAGATCCGCTTGTAGGAGGCGGCTTAAAAGAAGTTGTGCCGTTTATCATCGTACTGTTGATTTTAATGGTAAAACCACACGGATTATTCGGCAGCAAAGGCATAGAGAGGGTGTGACGGTGTGAGGAATATATTTGTTCGTGAAAGTGGCAATTATAAAACATCTTATGTAGGTGATATGAAGTTATTTGGTACGGTTAGTGAAAAAGTTAAAATCGTAGTGATTATTGGAGTTTTATTGCTAGTACCGCTATTTACTTCAAACTACTGGGTAGGGTTATTAACGCTCTGTGCCATTTCAGCTATTGGTGCAATAGGGTTAAATATTTTAACAGGATTTACAGGGCAAATTTCGATTGGAGTAGGAGCGTTCCTAGGTGTAGGGGGCTATACGTCGGCGATTATCACATCTACATACGGGCTTAACTTCTGGATCTCTTTGCCATTAGCCGGATTAATTACAGCCATTGTAGGTGGTATTTTCGGATTACCAGCATTACGTTTGAAAGGTTTATATTTGGCAATCGCTACATTAGCGGCGCAAGTAATTATTTTATTTATAATTAGTCGATGGACAAGCGTAACCGGTGGTACATCAGGGATGGTGCTAAGCCGTCCATCGATTGGGTCATTCTCATTCATGTCTAATACATCGTATTATTACTTATCAATTGCGATTTTATTGTTAACGGTGCTGTATGCAACGAATCTATTACGCACGCGAGTAGGGCGAGCTTTCTTAGCTGTTCGTGATCGCGATATAGCAGCACAAATTATGGGGATTAACTTATTCAAATATAAAGTATTGGCATTTGCTGTAAGTTCATTTTTCGTAGGGATAGCTGGTGCTTTACTAGCTCACTATACGATGATTGTAAGTCCAGAACTTTATAGTACAACGGTATCCATTGAGTACTTAGCGATGATTTTAATCGGTGGTTTAGGCAGTGTTTTTGGGTCTATTCTTGGGGCGGTATTTATCACACTATTACCGATTGGTTTAGGAACTGCGATAGATTTAGTTACAGTATACTTCCCAGATTTAAATTACTTATTATCTGCATTTAAAGAACTTGCATTTGGTTTAGTCATTATCCTGTTTTTAATTTTTGAACCAGGAGGGCTAGCGCATATTTGGTTAAATATTAAGAAGTACTTTAAGCTTTGGCCATTCTCGTACTAGTGCCTGCGGGGGGAAATTAAATATATAAATAAAAAAACATACAAACATTAGGGGGAATTAATGTGAAGAAAAGCAAGAAACTATTATGGATGCTATTGAGTACTTTATTTGTACTTGTGCTAGCAGCTTGTAATGGCGATGGTGGCTCAGCAACAGGTAGCGATAAACAAGGCGATAGTAGTACAAATACAGGAAGTAACACAGATAGTAATGCCCGTGAAGTAGTAATTGGGGGACTATGGGATTTAACAGGTGGTACATCTGATGTTGGTGCACCTTTTGCTGAAGGGGCAGAAGCATATGTAGAATATGCTAATTCAAAAGGGATTGAAGGCTTAAATATTAAGTTAATCGGTAAAGACTATGGTTATGTTATTCCAGAAGCACAAAAATTATATCAAGAGCACCGTGACAAAGCTGGTGCACAAGCAATTATTGGTTTCGGTACAGGTGATACAGAGGCGTTACGTCAGCAAGTAGCTGCCGATGAATTCCCATTCGTCTCAGGTTCATTGTCGGAGAACTTAAAAGATACAAAGGAATCGCCATATAACTTCTTAGTGGCAGCTTCGTACTCTGACCAAGGTCGTGCATTATTAAAATGGATCAAAGAAAATCATAAAGGCGGCGAGCCAACAGTAGCATTACTTTACAATGATACAGCGTTTGGCCGTTCTCCAGTTGAAGATATGAAAGCGTACGCAAAAGAAATCGGTGTTAAGGTTGTGGACGAGCAAGTAATCGACGTAAAAGCAACAGAAGCACAATCACAACTATTAAATATGAAAAAGAAAAACCCAGACTATGCAATCATTCAGCAAACTTGGGCAGCAACTTCTACAATTTTACGTGACGCAAAAACATTGGGAATCGATACACAATTCATGGGTCTTAACTGGACTACAGGTGAAGGCCTATTCGATAATGTAGATGCGGCAACTGCTGAAGGATATATGGGCGTACTGATTAACTCTATGCCAGGTGATGATGTGCCAGGGATGGCTGAAATAGAAGAATACTTAAAAGGCAAAGGCAAAAAAGACGAAGACATCAACCAAAAATTCGTACAAGGTTGGGTAACAGCGAAAATTATGGTTGAAGGTATTAAGAAAGCAGCTGAATTAAACCCAGATGGTGACATTAAAGGTGCTCAAATCCGTGAAGGTATGGAGTCTTTAACAGATCTAGACTTAGGCGGTGTAGCAGCAAATGTATCATACTCAGCTGACAACCATGCAGGTACAAAAGAAATTCGTATTGGTGTTGTAAAAGACGGCAAATGGGAAGCAATTACAGATTACATTAGTTTCGAAGATTAATTTTCTGTAATAGAAAGGAGGGACTTACATGCTTCAGGTAAATAATTTAGAGGCTGTTTATCAGAAAATTATCCTAGCATTAAAAGGAATGTCCCTTCATGTACCCGAAGGAAAAATTGTTGCGCTTCTTGGTAGTAATGGAGCGGGTAAGTCCACAACTTTAAAAGCTATTTCAGGTCTCCTCTCGGGTGATGGAGGAAAAATTACAGATGGTACGATTGAGTTTCAAGGTGAGGTCATCAATGGTATTATGCCAGATGTCCTTGTCAAAAAGGGAATTTTCTTAAGTATGGAAGGGCGTCGTGTTTTCAAAGACTTAACCGTAGAAGAAAATTTGATTGCAGGGGCCTATACGCGAAAAGATCGTGGTAATATTAAGGCTGATATTGAAAAGATATACGGCTATTTCCCGAAGCTAAAAATGCTCCAATCACGTAAAGCGGGTTATTTATCGGGCGGTGAACAGCAAATGTTGGCGATTGGTCGTGGCTTGATGGCTAAACCTAAACTATTATTACTCGATGAGCCGTCTTTAGGGATTGCGCCGCTGTTAGTACAAGAAATCTTCCAAAACATTAAAAAGATTAATGAAGAAGAGGGTATGTCTATTCTAGTAGTTGAGCAAAATGCCAATGTTGCATTATCGATTGCACATTACGGCTATATTATGGAAAATGGCCGCGTAGTGATGCAAGGGGATGCAGCTAGCCTATTATCCGATAATGAAATTAGTGAGCATTATTTAGGAATAGGTAAAGAAGGTAGTAAAGATTATAAAGAAGCAAAATCATATAAACGACGCCAACGTATCGTTTGGTAAAAATAGTAGCTGCTACAGTAATTCGTAGCAGCTTTTTTAGGTAATTATTGATTTTTAAATAAGTACTCGATTGGATAGTTTAGTTTACATACATTTGAGCGGTTTTTAGTGTTATTTACTTGTTTAACCTAATTTATTCCGATAAAAGTGAGGTTGTTTTAAATCTACTCACTCTCAATCAATCTACAACTACAATTATAATAAGTAGAAACTACATTTAAATTGATTGTAGATAAATAATTGAGAAGATGGTAGGATAAAGATAGATTTTTAAGCGTTTTTATAAGCAAATATTTAGTTTTAAAAAATATTAAAAAGTACTTGCTAAGTATAAAAAATGATGTTATTATAAATATTGTCTTATTGAGAAGTATTTAACATGTTGGCCCCTTGGTCAAGTGGTTAAGACACCGCCCTTTCACGGCGGTAACACGGGTTCGAATCCCGTAGGGGTCACCACTTTATAAGCTTTGTAGTAATGCAGAAGGCTTGAAAAGAAAATAAACTGTGAAGAATTTAACACCTGTTTCTATGGAGGATTAGCTCAGCTGGGAGAGCATCTGCCTTACAAGCAGAGGGTCGGCGGTTCGAGCCCGTCATCCTCCACCATAATGTGTTATTTCGGAGGGGTAGCGAAGTGGCTAAACGCGGCGGACTGTAAATCCGCTCCTTAGGGTTCGGCGGTTCGAATCCGTCCCCCTCCACCAGTTTTTTATAAATGATTGGGGTATAGCCAAGCGGTAAGGCAACGGATTTTGATTCCGTCATGCCTAGGTTCGAATCCTAGTACCCCAGCCATTTTTTCTTTTATGAGCCATTAGCTCAGTTGGTAGAGCATCTGACTTTTAATCAGAGGGTCGAAGGTTCGAGTCCTTCATGGCTCACTTTTTTATAGAATAAAACATATTCAAAAGTGTTACATTAACTACAGATACTAATCTCTTGCTGAAAACAGCAGGAGATTTTTTTGTTGTATGAATATACGGAAAATTGTCGAGTTGAGCCAAGTTGCATATAGGATTTACAATAGTCTTACAATTCAAAGGGGGTATAAAAAGATGAATAAACTAAATATTTCTATTATTGGTGTGCCAACAGATTATGGACAAACGCGTAGAGGCGTTGATATGGGACCAAGTGCTATCCGCTACGCAGGTGTAGTGGAACGATTAGAGGCAATTGGCCATGTGGTAAACGATCAAGGGGATATTCGTGTTAGGCAAAAACAGGAAGGCGCTATTGTTGATGAAAAATTACTAAATTTAGAGGAAGTAGTCGATGTAAGCACATCATTAGCAAACAGTGTACATGAAGCTATAGAGCAGAAGAAGTTTCCACTTGTATTTGGTGGTGATCATAGTATTGCTATTGGTACACTTGCGGGCCTTGGTGAGCATTATAAAAACTTAGGTGTTATTTGGTTCGATGCACATGCTGATTTAAATACACCGGAAACGACACCATCTGGAAATATCCATGGTATGCCATTAGCTGTTAGCATTGGATTAGGTCATGAACGATTAGTACAAATTCGAAATTATGCCCCAAAAATTAAGCCTGAGAACGTTATCATTATTGGTGCACGTTCTGTAGATCCAGGCGAACGTGAGTTAATTCGTCAGCAAGGGATCAAGGTATATACAATGCACGAGGTAGATCGACTTGGTATGTCGCGTGTAATGGAAGATGCTCTTGCCCATTTAAGAGAGCGTAACGTGGATGGTCTACACCTATCACTTGATTTAGATGGATTAGATCCGCTTTATACTCCAGGGGTTGGAACACCTGTACCTGGTGGTATTACGTATAGAGAAAGCCATTTAGCAATGGAAATGCTACAGGAATCAGGTATGCTAACTTCTGCTGAATTTGTAGAGGTTAACCCGATTTTAGATGAAAAGAATGCAACAGCAAATGTTGCTGTTGCATTAATGGGTTCTTTACTTGGAGAAACGTTAGTTTAAAGAAAATTGACGAAAAATTTCCTTTCACCACAATGTCTAAAAATCTTTTGCTATAATTGAACTAAAATGAAACTTTTCTTATTAATGGCACGTAGAGTATAAGACAGTTGTAAAGGTGGAGAAGTCAACACAATGGATGCGTTAGTAAATAAGAAAATAAAACAAGTGCTTAAAGGCGATCAAAACGCATTTGCCGATATTGTGAGTCTCTATCAGCACAAACTGTACCAAGTATGCTATAGGATGTTAGGGAACAAACAAGAATCTGAGGATATTGCACAAGAAGCGTTTGTTCGTGCCTATATGAATTTGCATACTTTTGATCAGAAAAGAAAATTTTCAACTTGGCTTTATCGCATAGCCACAAACCTCTGCATAGACCGTATCCGGAAGAAAAAGCCGGATTACTATTTAGATGCGGAAGTAGCGGGTACAGAAGGGCTTGATATGTATTCGCAAATCGCAGCAGATGACCAGCTACCAGAGGAACAGATAGAGCAAATGGAGCTGCAGGATCGCATTCAATATGAGATTGGACGTTTGCCGGATAAATACCGTTCAGTTATAGTATTGAAATATATTGAGGAGTTATCGTTACAGGAAATTAGTGAGATTTTAGATATGCCTCTTGGAACGGTGAAAACGAGAATTCACCGCGGACGTGAAGCATTACGTAAGCAATTAAACAATCTGTAGGAGGGGGAGCGTCATGAATACTTGTCCAGAGCATATAATAGACCATATGCATGATTATTTAGATGGTGACATTAGTCGTGAGCATGAGCAAGAGTTGAAACAACATTTGCATTCATGCAGTGATTGTAAACAATTGATGCAGGAATTAAGTGAAACAATCGCCTTTGTGAAGAGTGCTTCCCATATTACAGCACCTCCGCATTTTGAAGAAGCCGTGATGGCTCGTTTACCGAAACCAAAAAGCCGTGTAGGCTTGCAAAAATGGATTCGCCGACATCCATTTTTTGTGGCAGCAGCAGTATTTTGCTTATTCATGAGTGCAACTTTACTTGGTAGCTTCATGGATGACCAACATTTCTCAGTGACCAAACAACCAAATCTAGTTGTTGAAGGTCAAACCGTTATTGTGCCTCAGGGTGAAGTGGTTAAAGGTGATATTGTTGTTAAAAATGGTGATCTAATTGTTGAGGGTGAAGTAGATGGCAATGTCACAGTTATTAACGGGCAGTACATGGCATCTTCAGCAGTTGTTTCAGGTAAAATAGAAGAAATTGATGAAGTGTTCGAATGGCTATGGTATACAATTAAAAATTCAGTAAAGGCTGCCGTGACATTCGAGGAAAAAGAAGAAACTAAATAACACTCTATACGTCCTAGAAGGTAGTGCACGTGAGAGGCTGAAAGGTCTACTCTTTTGAGTAGATTTTTTATTTGAAAAAAGTTACATTTGATAAGAATGTGCTATACTTAAATGTGTATGGATTCGCAATGAAAAGTGGGGGATGCCACGTGCAAATTATCGAACATTTCGCTGATTTAACACCTGTGAATATTGTTATTAACTTCTTAGATGTACTGCTCGTTTGGTACGTTATTTATAAAATTTTAACCCTCATTAAAGGTACGAAGGCTGTCCAATTATTAAAAGGAATTTTCGTCATTATTATTGCGCGCATCGTTACGGACTTTTTAGGGTTAGAAACTTTAGGCTGGATGCTAAAGCAAGTAATTGAGTTCGGATTCTTGGCGATTATTATTATTTTCCAACCTGAAATAAGACGTGGTCTTGAACAAATTGGTCGGGGGAAGTTGTTCCAACGTTCAACTAGTCAAGAAGAGGAAGAGCAAACAAGGCTTATAGAGGCCATGAAGAAATCAGTTAGTTATATGGCCAAACGTCGTATAGGGGCGTTAATTTCTATTGAAAAAGAAACTGGTCTAAATGAATATATTGAAACTGGTATAGGTCTAAATGCTGAAATCTCGTCTGAGTTACTCATTAACATTTTCATACCTAATACACCACTTCATGACGGTGCGGTTATTATGCAGAAGGATAAAGTAACGGCGGCAGCTTGTTATTTACCTCTTTCTGAAAGTCCATTTATCTCTAAAGAGCTTGGGACACGCCACCGTGCCGCACTTGGCTTAAGTGAAGTGACAGATGCCATTACTATTGTAGTATCTGAAGAAACTGGTGCCATTAGTATTACACTGAATGGTAATTTACATCGAAATCTTTCTCTAGAGGAATTCGAAACACAGTTACGCAAAATGTGGTTCGGATCAGCACAAGAATCAAATGCAGCCTCTAAGTTGACTTGGAGGGGGAAAAAGAATGGATAAAATGATGGATAGCCCTTGGGTGTTACGCATCATCGCACTATTTCTAGCCTGTTTGCTATTTTTCTCCGTTCGTACCGAATTATCTTCACCAAATAAAACAATCACGAGTGAGCAAACAGAGGTAATTCGTGATGTACCTGTTGATGTATATTATGACAATGAGAATCTTATTGTAACGGGTCTACCGAAAACTGTCGATGTTACGATAAAAGGTCCAATGACACTGGTTTTACAAGCGAAAGCATCAAAAGATTTTTCCGTATTTGTAGATTTGAGTAATTTACTAATAGGGAAGCATAATGTAAAACTACAGTACGAGAATATTTCAGAAAAGTTACAAGTTACATTAGACCCAGCGATGGTTAATGTGAATATAGAGGAAAAGGTCACGCAGGAGTTCCGAGTTGACCCAGAGATGAATAATCGTTTAATTGAAGAGGGTTATATATTAAAAGGGATGTCTGCTAATCCCGCTACAGTCTATGTTACAGGTGCCAAAAGTGCAATTGAAAGCATTAGTTATGTCAAAGCTACTGTAACCGGTGAGCCTGGCTTAAAAGGACCATTCTCTCAGGTAGCTGCAGTGAAAGTATTAGACCGTGATTTAAATAAATTAGATGTGACGATTGAACCAGAAAATGTAAAGGTGCAAGTAGATATAGCAGAATACAGTAAAGATTTACCTATTGCTCTTAAGGAGCTAGGAAATGCACTAAATGGTATTACCATTAACCAATTAACCATTAATCCTACGATGGTAAAAGTGTATGGAAGAAAATCAATCATAGATGGTTTAACTGAAATTCCTGTAGAAGTTGATTTGTCAAAAATTACAGAATCCAAAACTTATGAGTTTGATGTAAAATTACCAGAAGGTGTGACAAAAATATCTGAACCAAAAATTAAAGTAAAAGCAGATATTACGAAGGTAGAGCAGGAAAATACAACACCAACAGTTTCTACTCCTTCGCCTCCTTTAGAGGAATCAAAAACTCCTTCTGAGGAAAACACTCCAGTTGAGAATACAGAAGATATTGATTCTTAAACAATAACTGACTATAATTTTATTTTGATTCAGTAGAGATTTTATTCTCTAGCGATAAGAGTATTTTTCTCGTATTAGGGCACTAACGAAAACTAAATGTACTCACACTGAAAATCAAAATGCCCTATGCCAATGGAAGTAGCCATAAAACATTAGCTGAGTCAATACAGGTCCAGTTAAAACTGCATAGGGATAAATTAGTAGTTACCAGTAGATAAACGAAAATAAACTTTTCCAAAAGTAAGCAGATGAGTGATCAGATTGTCAGCGTAGACAAGCTAATCACCGTCTTGCATTGAAGGAGAGAATAATCAAAATGGGTAAATATTTTGGAACAGATGGCGTCCGTGGCGTCGCGAATAGTGAATTAACACCGGAATTTGCATTTAAACTTGGCCGAGTAGGAGGCTATGTTTTAACGAAGGATGCAACTGACCGTCCAAAGGTTTTAATCGGTCGTGATACACGTATTTCAGGTGAAATGCTTGAAGGTGCACTTGTAGCGGGTCTTTTATCAATCGGTGTAGAGGTAATGCGTCTTGGAGTTATTTCAACTCCAGGAGTGGCTTACCTTACCCGAATTCTAAGCGCAGATGCAGGCGTCATGATTTCAGCTTCACACAACCCAGTTGCCGATAATGGCATTAAATTTTTTGGCCCCGATGGTTTTAAGCTGACAGATGCTCAAGAAGACGAAATTGAAGCATTACTTGATGCTCAAGAAGATACATTGCCACGTCCAATCGGGGCAGATTTAGGCTCTGTAAGCGACTACTTTGAGGGCGGACAAAAATATATTCAATACTTAAAGCAAACAGTTGATGAAGAATTTGATGGTATCCTCGTAGCTCTAGATTGTGCACATGGTGCTACGTCTTCACTAGCTACACATCTATTTGCGGATTTGGAAGCGGATATTTCAACAATGGGTGCTTCACCAACAGGTCTAAATATTAATGATGGTGTAGGTTCTACACATCCAGAGGGACTAGCTAAATTTGTTACAGAAAAAGGCGCAGATGTTGGATTAGCCTTTGATGGTGATGGAGACCGCTTAATTGCAGTTGATGAAAACGGCAAGATCGTCGATGGCGATCAAATTATGTTCATCATTGGAAAGCATTTGAATGCTGTTGGCCGCTTGAAAAAGCAAACCGTCGTATCAACAGTGATGAGTAATATGGGCTTCTATAAAGCTGTTGAAGATAATGGTATGAAAAGTGTACAAACAGCTGTAGGTGACCGTTATGTCGTAGAAGAGATGCGAGCTAATGATTATAACTTAGGTGGCGAGCAATCAGGTCATATCGTCTTCCTTGACTTTAATACAACAGGTGATGGCTTACTGACAGGTATTCAGCTTGTTAATATTATGAAAGCTACTGGCAAGAAACTTTCTGAGCTGGCATCTGAAATGAAAGTTTTCCCGCAGCGTCTAGTAAACGTGCGTGTAACTGACAAGCATGCTGTTACAGAAAATGCAAAGGTTGCTACAGTGATTGCTGAAGTAGAAGCTGATATGAATGGTAATGGACGCGTTTTAGTGCGCCCTTCAGGTACAGAGCCACTTGTACGAGTAATGGTGGAAGCTGCTACAGAGGCCGACTGTGAACGATATGTTGAGCGCATTGCAGATGTCGTACGTACTGAAATGGGCTTAGTCGAATAAAAGATATTGAAACTCGATTTCTCGTGATGGGAGATCGAGTTTTTATTTGGTTCTAATTCCTTTACAATTTCCCCTATCTTCAAAGCGATTCCCCCTTAATAATTAGTGTTCTAGTTTTAGAATTTCGACGACATAAACTGTATCACCTTGTTGGGGTCTCGTCCTAAACAATGGCAACAAGTACTTGTCTATTTTTCACGATTCCCTACCTCATTACTTTGAACTATTGATTTTAGTTATGTGTTATTTTGACAAAGTGTACATACATTAGACCTTCCTAAAGCACATTACATAAAATTAATTAAAAAAATTTAAGCCAAATCACCTTACCGTTTGTCTAATAGATGAAAACCAAAACGAAAGGAGGAATGAAGATGAAACTTGAACGTTTAGTAAAGAAAGCACAAAAAGGTGATGATAAAGCCTACTTAATGCTTTTCCAACAGTACGAAACAGATATTTATAGAATGGCTTATGTCTATGTAAAAAATAAAGACGATGCATTAGATCTTGTTCAAGAAGTGGCTTATCAGTCATTTAAGAAAATCAATACATTGAAAAAAACAGAGTATTTTAAGACTTGGCTCATGAAAATTACGATTAATTGTGCATTGAACTTAATCAATAAAAACAAGAAGGTAATTCCGCTAAATTCAAACTTTGAAGTGCTAATTGGGTCAGAAGATGAAGATATTGCACTTACTTTATCTTTAGAAAAACTGATTGATACTTTAAAAGAGGATGAGAAGAGTATCATTTTACTAAAATATTACGATGATCGTACATTAAGGGAAATTTCAGAGATATTAGACATCCCACTTGGAACCGTAAAATCTGTCCTATACCGTGCTTTAGATAAGCTTCGCCAAAATTTAAAGGAGGTAGATAAATATGCATAACAATCTTAAACAAGAGTTATCAAAAATCGAAATTCCTGTAGAGATTCATGAAAGAAGTAAATTGGGCATTAATAAAGCAAAGTCTGAAATGGGTGGCAAACTGAATCGTTTTGTAAAAAAACGATTGGCTATAGCTGTTATTTCTGCTTGTTTAATGATTCCAACAGGTGCATTTGCTTATCAAGCATTACTTGCCGATGATTTATATGGTTCATTTGATAATTTAAAAAAACATGTGGCAAATGTTACGATGGAAAGTTACTTATTATTTAATGCAAAGCTAGATCAAGCAAAAGGCGATCTAGGAAAAGAAGAGTTTAAACAATTTAAAAATTTATTAAAAGTATTTACAAGCGCAAAAGTTGAATATGGTGATAAAAATGGAAACATAGATTATTCTCATGTCCCTGCAGAACAGTTAGAAGAAATTAAAGCAGCATTGTACGAAGTTCAACCAATCTTTGATAAGTTAAACGGACTACCATCAAGCAAAGAGATTTTAACAGCCGAAGAGTATGAACAATACATTCAAGCCTTATTAAACTATGAAACGATTATGGCACAATTAGGAGTAACAAGTGTTCCGGATGTCACTTCAATTCCTGCAGAGTCACAAGAGGAATTCATTAAAGCTCAAGAATACTTAAATTATGTAAATGAAAAACAAACAAATTGGAAATTGAAAAATAGATAGAAGACAGCGGGTAATAAACATACCAAGTTAATTTCATTTTGCTTTAAACATAACAGTCAGCTAATTATAAGTAAACACCTCAACGGGTTCATTAGCTCAAGAAGAACTGATTGATTTTTTATATTGTTTAATCCATTTTAGGGCGTTTTTTATTCAATAAGTCACTATTTTATACCAATCCCTATTTTTATAGTGAAAGTAGGGATTTTTCAATTACGAGATGAAATTCCTGGAAGAAAAATAAGGCCAAACATAATTAGGCACAAGCAGAAGATTGCTTGTGCTTAATTATTTAGGAAACCGATTAGGAAATACACGTATAAACGTATTTTCTAATCCGTAACAAAATTTATTTATTTTTCTTTAACGCAATTATGGCATTAGTAATCTGTCCAAGTCCAATACCAATGATTATGCCAACACCAGCACCGATTGCAGTGTCAATCCAGCCTCTATTAAGAAATGCATCATATCCACCACCAGCTAGAAAGCCGACTAATCCACCAATGCCCAATCCTAAAAATAGGAACCCACCATAAAACAACCCTATCGCCTCAAAATCGGCAGGATCACGATTTTCATAATACTGTTGGAAGCGTTCATTTAAATCCTCAGAATGCTCAGAGTTACTGGCAAACTTCATTTCCTCACTGGCTTTATCAAAAGCTTCTTGCTCTGTTAAACCTTGTGATAAC
The DNA here is from genome assembly GCF_044761885.1 of Lysinibacillus sp. NPDC097231. Lineage (NCBI taxonomy): Bacteria > Bacillati > Bacillota > Bacilli > Caryophanales > Bacillaceae > Lysinibacillus > Lysinibacillus sp. NPDC097231. Next base: position 18,722 of record NZ_JBIWDH010000042.1, read on the forward strand.
ATTAAATCATTCATATAATCGCTTATATATAGCATCATGTCGTCTTGCGCTTCTTGTCCCTGATCGGAACGTCCCTTAAATTTTGACAGTTGCTTATCGATTTTCTGTTTGGTCTGCCCACCTTTCTTGCGCAGCTTTTCCATATAAGTCATTTCAGCATCTTGCAAGTAATTTCGGGATTGTTCTTTCGCAAAACGATTAATTTTCTCCTGAATTTCACGGCTAAAGCTCATGTTTGATCCCTCCATTATTTCTTAAAATTTCAATACGACTACTTAAAAAATCCCATTTAGCCCAAAAGGATATCAATTTTTCTCGTCCTTGTTCATTAAGTGTGTAAAATTTTCTCGGTGGGCCCATTTCAGATGGCTTTTTGACAATATTGACAAGACGGTTTCTTTCTAATCGCATCAGTAATGCATAGACAGTCCCTTCAGCTATTCCTTCAAACCCCATCTGTGTGAGATATTTAACAATTTCATAACCATATATTTCGCCACGGCTAATGATTTCTAAAACTATACCTTCTAAAACGCCTTTGAGCATCTCGCTTAGATTTTCCACTATATCTTACCTCCAAGCTACTGCTTAGTTCCATATGTACTAAGCGTTACTAAGTACTGTATATAGTATTGCTAAGTAGTGAGTTTGTCAAGCGTTTGAAATGAACCGATGTAATTATTTTCCTATTAAGAATAGAGAGCTAAATCAAAAAAATTCTATGAAAATTATTTATCTATAATTTTGTCACTAAAAGAGGAGAAGTAGGTGTTTTTTATAACGAAAGTTTGACGGATAGCATATGATTGAGTATGATGGAGAAGTTGAAGATGAGGTCCGACCTTATCCTTTAACGAGCGCATAAGGAGGGAAAAGATTGCGCGAAAAATCGGAAAACAATTATAGCGCCTGAGCTGAAGAAATTGGACGGAAACATCTTCAGCAGACGAGGTGGAGGTTTATCGAAAATTCGGCGGATGCCTCCCAATCGACATACCCGATTGTCACTTTTCATTTTGAAAGCATTCGAGTGATTGAATGTACAGAAAATGAAGAAGGTATAGTTAATGCAATAGATAAATAGGGAAACTTCACGTATCGAATGATAACTATTCAGACGGCTGAATTAGTAATGTTACCTGTGTATGTATTTGTATGCTTATTTTATATAAAATTAGCATAGCTTTTGCATTCACAAAGAAATTCGATAAGCTGAGGTCTAATTTGTCATTGCGTCAAATTGACAATATCGGAGGATAAGAAATTTATGTGTGGAATTGTAGGATATATTGGTGAATCAGATGCAAAGGAAATCTTATTAAAAGGTTTAGAGAAACTAGAATACCGCGGCTATGACTCTGCTGGTATTGCAGTACGTAATGAAGATGGTGTGACAGTCTTCAAAGAAAAGGGACGTATTGCAGATTTACGTGAAGCGGTGGACGAGGACGTTGCTGCAAAAATTGGGATTGGACATACTCGTTGGGCAACTCACGGTGTACCAAACCGTTTGAATGCCCACCCTCACCAAAGTGCATCAGGACGCTTTACGCTAGTGCACAACGGGGTAATTGAAAACTATCATTTATTACAAAAAACTTATTTAAAAGGTATCCCGATGAAATCTGATACAGACACAGAGGTCATCGTGCAATTAGTAGAGTTATTTGTAAAAGAAGGTCTAAGCACAGCTGAGGCGTTCCGCAAAACTTTATCTTTATTACATGGCTCATATGCACTGGCTCTATTAGATGCCGAAGCGGCAGATACAATTTTCGTAGCGAAAAACAAATCGCCACTTTTAGTAGGTGTTGGTGACGGCTTTAATGTTGTCGCTTCAGATGCTATGGCGATGCTTCAAGTAACAGATCAATACGTGGAGCTTCACGATAAAGAGGTCGTTATTGTACACAAAACTAGCGTAGAAATTACAAGACTAGATGGCTCCGTAGTAGAGCGTGCACCATATACCGCAGAGCTAGATATGAGCGATATTGAAAAAGGGACGTACCCTCACTATATGCTAAAAGAAATGGATGAGCAGCCAACAGTTATTCGCAAAATTATTCAAGCATACGAAGGCGAAGATGGCGTATTGACAATCGACGCAGATATTTTAGGAGCATTACGAGCAGCAGATCGCCTATACATTATTGCTGCAGGCACAAGCTATCATGCAGGCCTAATCGGAAAGCAATATTTCGAGAAAATGGCTGGTATACCAGTCGAAGTTCATATCTCAAGTGAATTCGGCTACAATATGCCATTACTATCAGAAAGACCATTGTTCATCTTTATTACACAATCAGGTGAAACAGCAGATAGCCGCCAAGTACTTGTGAAAATTAAAGAGCTTGGCTACCCAACATTAACCATTACAAATGTACCTGGCTCTACACTCTCACGTGAAGCAGACCATACACTGTTATTACATGCAGGCCCAGAAATTGCGGTAGCTTCTACAAAAGCATATGTAGCGCAGGTAGCTGTACTTGCCCTAGCAGCCTATGTAACAGCGCAGGCAAACGGGAAAAGTTTAGAATTCGATTTAAAACAAGAGCTAGCGATTGCAGCAAACGGTATTCAAACAATTATCGATTCAAAAGATGTGCTTGAAGATATCGCAGAAGACTACTTAAAAATTGCACGTAACGCATTCTTCATCGGCCGTAACATAGACTTCTATGTAAGTCTTGAAGGTGCCTTAAAGCTAAAAGAAATCTCTTATATCCAAGCAGAAGGCTTTGCTGGTGGGGAACTAAAACACGGAACAATTGCCTTAATCGAAGAAGGTACACCAGTGTTTGCCCTTGTCACTCAAGAAGCAGTATCATTAAACATTCGTGGTAATGTTAAAGAGGTTGCTGCACGCGGAGCATATCCATGCATCATCGCGATGGCTGGGGTAGATGAAGACGGCGACCGTTTAGTAATCCCTCAAGTTCATGAATTACTAACACCACTTGTTTCTGTAGTGCCATTACAATTAATTAGCTATTACGCAGCACTACACCGCCGCTGTGATGTGGATAAACCACGTAACTTGGCTAAATCGGTGACTGTTGAGTAATTGTTGAGTAAGAGTTCACTTGTGAGTTATAACTAATACTGTCACAATTTATAATTATATTTGTCATAGATATATAAGATGTTGTGACATCAAAAGTAAACCTTGGTACAGTGTGGATGTAACTGTATCAAGGTTTTTGTTTTTTCTCAAGGTGTATTTTTAATTATAAAATACATACCCATACCGTTGAATACTACAGAAAAAAGTATAATTAATATTGTCACTTCACCAATACTAATTGTAACCTAACTAAAGAAATGAAGGTGTTTTCGAATAATAAATTTCTAAAGTAGATATTTCAGTTTTAAACTGATTATTAAAGCTATAAAAATAAAGTTGGATACCATTGATGATATTAGTATATAATGGGATTTAATGTAAGTATTACGTTCAATACATTCTTGCTAAAAAATGAATAGGGTTGGATATGAAAAAATAAAGGATAGTTGGACGAAAGAAAAAACGGCTCGTTATTTAAAGGAAGGCAGATTTCTAATAGATTTGGAGCTGATTTTTAAAATTGCAGAAGAAAAAGGCATTCCTCATACCATCGATAACTTCAGTAATACAAATATTCCAATGACAACAGACTTTTTAATTACCCTAATAAAAAATAATATTAGGGTTTATTTAACTCGTACAGTAAAGCCAAGTAAAGATTTAGAAGAACCAAGGATAATTGAGAAGTTTAAAATTGAACGGGAGAATAGACAAGTTGAAAAAGCTATACAAAGAGAGCGGGAGTCCTTGCAATTAGGTATTCCACAAAAGAACAATCATGAAAATATTATAGATTTTAAACCAAGTGAGCTTGATGCAAAATACATCAGAAACTTCTTTAATTAAGGAGTTATTTAATAAACGACGAGGAATGAAAAAGGAATGAACAGTAGAATAATCATTGAATTAGAAAACGGTTTAGAGGTGCAAAGAGCTAAGTAGCTTGAATAAGAAAATATGGAGTATGTTGGGAATCTACTTATAGAAAAATTACGCCCCAATTCTCTCTAAAGTGGAAGCATTTAAACAACTTAGCTTTTTACCTTTATATCATGAAAGTGAAAGGTATTTATCAAATCATCATCATCTCATTTATCGCTACGTGTATCCCGTTTATTAATCAAACTTTGAATTTGGAACAGTGGTTTTCAGAATTTATTAGGTATAGGTATGTCAGTAGGAACCCTTTGTAAAAGAAACACGTGGAGGTACTTAATGAATTGCATGGTAGATTAATTAATAAAGAAGGGTTTGGTTTACCATCTGACATATGTTCATCAGCTTCTAGTTTTACCTTTTGCTGGTCTTTAACTACGACTTAAATTGTAGTGATCTAGCTATGTTTAGGATTCTTAGGAATCTTTTCTCTGGTCCGAAGCGATTTGGTGAATTGCAAAGGTCTTTAAATGGAGGTAGCCCTAGAACTCTTTCGTTACGATTAAAAGAATTATAATTCGAGTGATTTACTTAGAAATTCACCACATGTGGAATACTCTCAAACAGAAAAATGCAGACCCTTCGTTCTATTTTCGAGGAATGAAAGACTGGGGAAATGCATGGGATGTATTAGGGGCTAGGAAGAAAAAAATGACTATGTACAATTACTTGTAGAAATTATTAATTATTTAACTACATCTCCGTTAATTGTATTACTTAGTGCTACGATTTACTTTCTAACAATCAGACCAATTTTATTTGATATAAATGAGTAATAACAACATTATTAGTCATTATTTTAGAATAATTGTTTTTAAAGAAAGATTGATAAGAAAAATAATTTGAATATTCATACATTTAAATCTAAGGCGTTAATAATCTGTAAAATATTTAAATTAATACCTTATTATAGATGTTGTGGTTGTTTATTGTTTTAGTTATAGTTTATAATTTAAATGAAAATTAAAAATCATAATAATTATTACGTGATAAACCTGTTAGTAGAAAATTGAGTCTTGAAAAATATTCGTACTTCTGTCAATAAACGTCGAGTAAAAGCGATTCAATTGAAGCCATAGATAGATGGTTTCCTATGCTATAAAAAGTGGGCTTAAATTAGCCTCTATAATTGCATACAGGCTAAGGAGCCTTATTGGTAATGGAAAATGCAAAGAGAATGGTAGATTCTCCTTATAGAAGAGGACCTAAAAACCATGACAACGCTCTTTTTATGCGAAGATGAAAGATATGGATTATTTAACAGATTTCCAATCACATATTGATATCTTCCGAACATGAGCTAAAGCAAGGTTTTTTAAATTTGGAAATTTACAAATGTTAAATACTAATAGGTTAGTGGTAATCCGATTAATATTTCATAGTACTTAATATACATGGAAGGAATCATATAATTAATAATTGTTGATTGCATAATGAAAAAAATACTTAGTTTTATCTAAGGTGAAATATAAAGATATTGAGGGAGCTGGAAATTTGAGTGGAAAAATGAAAGGGGTAATCTTAGCTGGCGGAGAAGGTAGTAGAATGGCCCCGTTTACAGAAATTATTAATAAGTTTTTACTGCCTGTATATGATAAAATATTAATAGAATATTCAATTTATTCTTTAAAAAATGCAGGAGTTGTAGATATCGCTATTGTTTTAGGTAAGAAAAGTGTAGGTGAGACTATCAATTTCTTAAAAGATGGAACAAAATACGGAGTGAATATAACTTATTTATATCAATCTGAAGCATTAGGTATGCCAAATGCATTATATAAAGCGAAAGAATTTGTTGGGAAAAGTAATGTTGTAGTACTCTGTGCTGATAATATAGTTAGTGATAATCTAAAACACATATTAGAAGAATATAGAGGAGGAGCCTTAATAACTTGTAAGAAAATACTTGATAAAGGCGATCTTAGCAAATTTTCTGTGTTTCATTTTAATGAAAAGGGAGTACCAATAAATCTCATTGAAAAGCCTAAAGTTCCCCCTTCTCATACTGCATTTTGTGGTATTCAAATTTATGATTGTAAAGTTTGGGGATTCATACAAAAGCTAAAATTATCAGATAGGAAAGAGTACGAAATAACAGATATTATAAATGAATACATTTCTATAGGGGAATTTCACCATATAGCCCTAGAAAAACCTTGGTTTGATTGTGGTACTCCAGATTCCTTAGTTAAAGCACAAATCCATTTTTATGAAGAATCAAAAAGAAAAGAATGGTATAGGTAAAATCTAATATTATCAACATTTAAGCTAATATCAATAGTTTTTACGAATATGCTTAATATAAACTTAGAATTTTTACTACTAGTAAATGTTTAGAAAGTGTAGTTAATTATATATTTTAGATAATAGATAGTTTTATAGAGGGGGAATATTTTGGAAATGCAAAAGGAGCATGTTATAGCATTGATTTGGGACTTTGATAAAACTTTAATTGCAGGAGATATGCAAGAACCTCTTTTTAATAAGTTTAAAGTATCATCAAAAGTTTTTTGGGAAGAAGTAGACAATCTATCTAAATTTTATTTACAGAATGGTATAGCTATAAATCAAGATAATATCTACCTTAATCATATCCTTACTTATGTAAATCATAATATATTTAAAAATCTATCTAATAAAATGCTATTTGATTTTGGATCTGAACTCAAATTGTTACCAGGCTTACCAGACTTCTTTTCAGAAATTAAAGATGTTCTCCATGAAAAATATAATAATAAAGTTAAAATTGAACATTATATAGTAAGTAATGGTTTAAAAAGAATTATTATGGGCAGTGATATTTATCAATACGTAGAAAAAGTGTGGGGATCTGAATACATTGAAGTTCCAGCGGTTCCTAATTATCTCCACATTGGAGATAGACCACTTGGTAATTCTAGTCCTATTATTTCACAGGTTGGATATGCATTTGATCACACATCTAAAACTCGCACTTTATTTGAAATTAATAAGGGAATAAATAAATACAAAGATATAAGACTCAATCAGAAAATACCCCTCTCAAGCAGGAGAATACCATTCGAACAAATGATATACATAGCAGATGGAGAAAGTGATATTCCTGCTTTTTCTTTAGTTAATAAATATGGCGGAAAGACCTTTGGAGTTTACCCAGAGGGAAATGAATATATAGAAGAACAAGTAAAAAAACTTTATAAAGATAAAAGAATAATGGGATTTGGAAAAGGAAACTACACCCGTTCTAGTTATACCTATAATTGGATAATAAACTCTGCAATAGAAATTGCTGAAAATATTTTAGAGAATCAGAACTGTGAAGTTAAAAGTATTGGTGAGCCACTCAATATCAAATTTTAATATAAATTTGATAATAGTCTCTTTTGAGAAGAAGGATATGATGTGAGTATGGTGAGTCTGATTGAAGCAGTCATAAAAATATTTAGGGCCAAGAAATATTGTATTTATTGTATTGAATAAATAAAGGGGCAAAAAATATTAGCCCCTTTTAAATGGTAGTAAGTAATACAAATAGCAATTCAAGGCGCCAAACACGGCTAAAGTGATAGATGTTATTAACAACTAATTATTGCAGTAGAGAAAAGCATCCTTTGAGAGGGAAGTTATGATTCTGTTTTAAACTAAATTGGATAATTTAAGGAGGGGTGCAACTTCATTTCCGTTGGGGGGAATACTAAAGAAGGAAAAATAAAAATATGAACTGATTATAAATACTAATTTAAATATGTACATTCCTGCTTGAATAACGATGTACAAAAATACTCTTTTGGATAGGCTACACTAAGTTGGACAGATAAAATAAGGGGTTGTAAACTTAGACTATTAACTAAAGGGAGCGTGCTACTATGACACGTCCGTGATGGATGAAGCACGAACAGAACATTTTGTGGAAAAAGTGAATGCGAAGTTTGCGCAATTCGCAAAGAATTTTGGATTTAAGGTGAAGCCCTGTGTAGCAGGTCGTCCTCAAACGAAAGGAAAATTGGAAACAACGATGAAATTACTAGATGCAATTCACCTAAACTGATTGAATAAAAATGTTCATCTCAAAGAAATATAAGATAAGATACTAATTGGCTAGTTCCCCTTCCTCAATTGAATAAAATGTAGTGATGTTGTTGATAATCGCACAAGCAAAAGAATAAATAAAATCAGTAAAACCTAAAACCATTATTAAGGGACAATAAAAGGTCATGAAACAGATATTCATGCTGCTCACGACCAAAAAATAAATATGAACTAGAACATTTAATTAAAGTCTAGACAGAGACGGGGATTTGTAAAAAATCTCTCCTTCTTCAAAATTAGATACATGTGTTCCATCTCCGGTTATTAAGTTAAATCTATTCAATGAGATTTCTCCATTTAATAATTGAGAAAGGGAATTAATAGCTTCATCGTTATATTTTTTAAAAAAATAGTTACGACTTTCATCTATGTTTTTTTTATAAAAATCCTCAGGTCTCGAATGTGCTAAATGATAATTAGTTGCATCTTTTATATATTTAAATCTCGCTCCACCAACATTAAATAAACGGTATCCTAATTCAAAATGTTCAAATCCCCAACTTTTAAAATTTATATCAAATTTCCCCACTTCTTCTAATAGTTCTTTTCGCATTGACAAATTTCCAATTAAGGTAGTAATCCAAGGTGCATTTAAAAAACAATTACCTTCATTATCAAAACCTTTACTAACAAAATTCCAATAAGAATATTTTCTTGAAAATTTTTGATATTTTATATAGTTATTATGTATATCCTCTAATAAGGATTCCTTTTGCTTTATTAAGTCACTAAAATAAAATTCTCTAATCTCTCCAATGCAAACTAAATTATTTCTTGTTTGGTGCTGAAAAATATGTGTTTTTACCCAGTTTTTTGATACAGGTCTATCAGCATCTAAAAATAGAAGAACATTTCCACGACTAATATTTATACCCTCATTCCGTGCTTCAGCTCTTCCCCGGTTGTTTTGATATCTATATTTTATCATGAGTTTATCTTTATAAAGTTCAACGGTTTCTTTTGTATTATCTGTAGACCCATCATCAACTATAATCACTTCAAAATTTGACTCTGTTTGTTCTAATAAACTCTCCAAAGTAAAGTTTAAGCGTAGGCTTTGATTGTAAGTGGGAATTATAACGCTTGGGAAAATTTCCATCTTGAATCTCTCCTTGTACTATTTAAATAATAACTTCATGCTTAATTAAATTTAAAATATCTTCTTCTGCACTTTTTACTTTATAAAGTTTTAGCATTATTCTTTCATACATATTTTCAACGTTATTTTTAACAATACAAAGTAAAATAAGATTAGTTAAAACAGTCCATCTTTGATTGAGATCCCTATATTTTGAGGCAAGGTTTTTATAACCATATGCATCTAAAAATAGGGAAAATGAATATCTAGAGTTTGCTACTTCTTTTAAATTATCATACATATATTCAAGTCTATTTTCTTTTTGTTTAGGTAAATCATTACTGAAAATTATCTCTTTTAGTTTCTCTTCGATAAATTGAAATGTTTTTAATCCCCTTACATCAAACTCTTTATCTAGGCTTCCAATATTTATAGTTGAATCGAGCATAATTTTATAGTTCTCTTCTAAAATTCTTCTAGGATCAATTTCAGGTATATTCTTTGGAGGAATTAAATAGTAGAATACACAAGCTTCACTTAGAACATTTTCTAATACTGAATTAATACTATTCTTTAAAACCTCTATTTCTATTTCTCCATGATAATTATAATAGTGGTCAGATATTAGTACTGTCCCCTGCTCCAAATTAAAGTGAATTATTTCTATCATATGTAAGGTATGGTTAACGTGATGATACATACAATATGGTAATTCATAAATATCTAAGGATACTCCTAGTGATTGTTTTTGAGTGACATCTATCATTCTATTTATGCCTTCTTCAATTTCGAGCGGATTATTTATTGTATTTTCAATGAATTTTACCCCATTACTATCATTCAAATCATTCCTTAACCTTCTATAGTATGGTGAAATTTCGTATAATTCCATTTTGTCGGTTTTAAATACTAAAAGCCCTGCTTGTTTCCAAATGATATCTGTATTTATTCCGAGTCTTTTTGAAATAGCTGTGAGTACTAACTGGAAGCAACTTTGAAAGTTGTTTCTATAAATTTTAAAATCAATAAGATTGTCCTTATTCATTTTCTATTCCCCTCTTTCTAAGGTTATAGCGAAAATATGTATAAATGGATTATCTTCAAAAACTATTTCGTCAATTGGAATTGGGTGAGGGAATTTTATGTAATTATACCACATACTAGGTTTGTAAGAGGTGTTTATACCTTTTCGGGTATACATGTACTCGAATTGAAGTGCTCTTTTGTCATCAAAAAAAGAGTCAGAAGAAGTGAAGTCTGATAATTTTAGAAAATCGCTATATACATTTTTATTATTTTTGAGAAAATGTATTTCTTCATAGAGGTCACCATTATTTGAAACGCCAAGAAAATGTAACTTTTTTATTCTTGGAATATCTTTTAACCTAATTTGTTGATTTTCCATCTGTATATTATCAGATAAATCTGTATTTTTAGACAATAAAAAAGGGGTACCTTCGAATATAAAAGGAGTACCGAAAGGAATATTCTCTTGAGGTAATGATGATTCTCCTAAACTTAGTTCACCTCTTAAAAAATTGCTAGAATTGGTCGTACCAATATTATTAAAATATTGATTTAAACTTAAACACACATATTTATCCACTAATTTCTACTCCTTCTATAGTTATTAAAAATTTTGAAGAAGGGATGTTAATTATCAATCCAATATAGGATTGATAATTAACAAATTTAAATGTTCTGAAAATTTAGCAAATTTTTTGTTCATTCATTTTCATTCAACTCCTCTCTTTTAACGTAATTTGATTTTCCCATATTTTTATAAAAAAGGCAAATAGTTTTAAAATTTAACTTTTAATTTTTTGTATTTGGTTGTAATATTAATATATAGTAAATATTTGAAATATTGTTTATTCTGAGTATCTAGCTGAAAACATAGGTATCATCTAATTTTTTAGAATAAGATTTACTATAATTATTTATTTAGATAGTGTGACGGTAATTGGATATAAATTAAATTATATAACAGAAGGTGATATTTATGGATAATATAGGTGAAATTTTTGTTAAATATTATAAAGAAAACCCACAAAAAATAGCAATAATAGATAAAAATATAAAGTATTCTACTAAAGAATTAGCGAATAGGGTATTTAATATACAACAAAAATTACCAAGCGATATTAAGGGGAAAGTTATCTTGATATTGCTTCCTAATTCAATTGAATATATTGCTACATACTTTGCAGTTAGTTTATTAGGGGGGATTGTTTATCCAATCTACTGGAAATCAAAGCCTAATGAAATAGAGAAGTATATATATGATGCGGATGTTTTTTTATCTATAACAAATAAATCTGGACTCGATAAAATTTCTGATTATTATAATAATTTAGTGGTTATTATTGAAGATGATTGTAAGTTAGTAGGAGAACCTAAGTTTGTTAAAAGAGATACAGATGAAATTGCTCTTCTCCTTCAAACTTCCGGTACGACGAACGATTCCAAAATCGTAGCACATTCTCACAACAGTTTAATACAAAACAGTAAAGCACATTCTAACTCAATTGGTCTTAAAGAAAGTGACAGGTGTTTAATTACATTACCTTTTCCCTTTGGCTATTGCAATACTTCTCAATTTCTTTCTTCTATTCTTATTCAATGTACCATTGTAATTATTAGAGAACCGATATTACCCACTTATTTTATAAGAACAATTTTAAAAAATGATATTACAACTTTCACTGCAGTACCGACATTAATAAATATACTAGAGAAAGATTTTGTTGGGCTAACTAAAGAAAATATATTTTCCGTTTCTTCAATTTGTTTTGGTGGCGGAACATTGTCGAAAGATGGAATTTCGTTTTTAGAAAAGGTTTTTCCAAATGCCTCAATCTATCAAACGTATGGTCAAACTGAAGCTGGGCCAAGAATAACAACTTGTTTAATAGGAAGTGAATATGTCCCAGAAAATGTTGGGTATCCATTAGAAAATATTAAATTAAAAATTGTAGATGATAATTTTACAAAAGTGGAAGAAAATATAACAGGACAAATTCTAGTTCGAAGTCCTAGCTTGATGAAAGGTTATCTAAAAAATAAAAATCTTGATGATAATACTATTATTAATGGATGGCTGCAAACAGGTGACCTAGGGTTTATTGATGAAAAAGGGATGTTACATATAACTGGTAGAATAAAAAACATTATTAAATATAGTGGTTATAAAATTTATCCAGAAGAGATTGAAAAATTAGTTATTGATAAGCATCGAATTAAATCATTAATGTTGAAAGGGAAGAAAGATAAGATGTATGGTGAAATTCCAATCCTTTATATAGAAGGTGCTTATGACGAGGAACTTAAGGTTTCTATTTTTCAAACTTGTGAAGATAACCTATCTTCGTACAAAATCCCAAAAGAAATTTTCTTTGTAGACAGGTTATCTACAACTAACAATGGGAAATTAAAAAGAATCTAGAGAGGAAGAGGAATAGAATAATGTTTAATATTAAAGAATTTTTAAATCAGATTACTAATGTAGAAGGTTGGCAAACTCTTGAGGAAACAGTTGGGTTATTACATATTCCCATTTTAGTTGACAATATAGAAGGAGCTATAGTTGAAATAGGATCTTACAAAGGTAAAAGTACAATTTGTTTGGCAACGGGAAGTAATAAGATTTCCATCAATAAAAGACCAGTATACGCGGTGGACCCTTTTACTCATTTGGATGATAATAATGGCTTTATAAGTATGTATGAGAAAAGTTATTTTGATTCATTTTGGGGGAATATCCAATCTTTCAATCTAGAAAAAGATATTATTCCTATAAAAAAATATAGTAACGATGCAGTTCAAGATGTCCCCCAAAAAATTGCTGCGTTATTTATAGATGGTGATCATTCATATGAAGGAATTTCACGAGATATTAAATTATACGCAAATAAAGTAATTCCTCACGGAATAATAGCATTTCATGATTATAGTAATCCTAATCATCCAGATGTCACAAAAGTTGTTAACGAATTCATGGAGAATTCAGATTTCACATTAGTCGGTGACTACGATATGTTAAGAATTATTAGAAAAAACTATTAGTTGGCTGTTTTGAAATAATGTACAATCTTTTATCTAAAAAGGGTATACGAATGATTAGATAGTTACAGTAGGTATTTAATAAATTGAATGAGGGGGAAGAACTTGTTAATCGATTTAAAAGGATTAAAAGTTATAATCATAGGAGCATCAGGAACAATAGGGAACTTATTATTTCGTTCATTTATTAAAGAAGGAGCAATAGTTGGTGGAACTTATTTTAATTCACCAATTGTAACAGAAGACATAAATTCAGATTGCTATTTTATTAATAGAGTAGATGTTCGTGATGAAATAGATTTAAAAAAAGGTTTAAAGGATTTGATATTTAAGTTAGGGAGTGTAGATGTATTTATTTATAATGCTGGAATATGCAAAGATAACCTTTTACCTTTTATAAGCTCAAAAGATTGGAATAATGTTCTTAACACAAATTTAAACGGAGCATTCTTATCTGCAAAGATTATTTCTAAACATTTTATTATTAACAATCACGGAAAAATAATATTTATATCATCGGTTAAAGGAATGAATGGATCTTATGGGCAGTCAAATTACTCTGCTTCTAAGGCGGGACTAATTGGTTTGTCAAATTCACTGGCGAAAGAATTGGGTGAATACGGTATAACTGTAAACACTGTCTGTCCTGGTTTCCAAGTAACGAACTTAAATAGAGAAAAACCGGATAAATTAAATAGGGCTGTATCGGAAAGTGTAATTAATAAAACATTAGATATTAATGAAATAATAGATTCTTTATTATTTTTATGTTCAAAACAAATCAAAAATATCTCAGGACAAGTTTTTCATATTGATAATAGACTATAGAATAATTTTTATAACTCTGCTCACTTATTTGATACTTACATAATCGGAGTCAAATTGAACCTATGTTCAAAATCAAATTATTAAAATATTCATATGAGCTCAAAGGGAGGTGCATTTATGGATATAAAAGAATGCTTAAAAAAAAGTTACAATATAAACACGGTTGATATAATTGAAATTCCTGGGAGAATGTTTATGTTGAATTATGTTGTAACAGATAGAACTGGAAATAAATATTTTGTAAAAACATGTCCTTCGGATACTACTGAAGTCCAATTAGATATTCAATGGTTAATACATGAACACTTAATTAAAGATTCCATTCCTATACCAAGAATTATTAGGACTGTTAACAATAAAAGTGGTCTTATATTTAATAACAGAGTTTTATGTTGCTTTGAATATGTACAGAACGACGAAAATAGTAATTTTAAATTTTATTCCAAGGAGGCAGGCCAACTTCTTGGAATAATACATAAGAGCCTAGATAAATTTGATCTTACGACTTTAATTGAGGTTAAAAGTGATGTAACAATTAAAGAAATTAAGAATAACCTCATATATTGGTTAAACACCACAAAATTAAGTTCATTGGATAATATTGATAATAGTATTTTAGAAGTAAAGCAAGATATTATTGATTTTTTAATATACTTCAAAGAGGAAAAGTTTGAAGGTTTGCACAAACAATTAATTCATGGAGATTTTAATAAGAATAATGTATTAACTTATAAAGGGAATGTAAACGCGGTCATTGATTTATTTAATCTTAGTTACTCCTATCGTATAACAGATTTAAGTGAATCAATTATAATGTATTTTGGTTCAGATCTGTTAGATAATAAGTGGTGTTTAAATATTGATAAACAATATGAATTTTTAAGTTCCTATTTAGAGGTAAATAAGCTTTCTAATAAAGAAATAGAAAACTTACCGTATATGCTTAAAACACAATGTATTAAGCATTTAGCAAATTTTACATCTAACTATGAAATACTTAAAAGATTGCCTGAAGTAAAGAGAGTTTTACTTATGCTAATTAGTTTTTTTAAATTAGCAGATGAGCTAGCTATAACTCAAAATCTTCATGTTTTTAGAGCTAATTAGGGAGGCTTTTTTGTGAAAATATTGGTTACGGGAGGGGCAGGTTTTATTGCTTCTCATGTTGTAGATGCATTGGTTTTAGATGGACATGAAGTGGCTGTTGTCGATAATCTTTCAACGGGGAATGTTAAAAATCTAAATGCTAAAATTAAATTTTATAACGTTGATATTTGTAATTATGATGCTTTAGATGTAATTTTTTCTGAGTTTAAACCAGATATTATTAATCATCATGCGGCTCAAATGGACGTTAGAGTTTCAATCAGAGACCCAATTAAAGATGCAAATATAAATATTATTGGCTCATTAAACATTATTAAATTAGCAACTGAATATCAAGTGAAAAAACTAATTTATATATCTACAGGCGGTGCAGTGTATGGGGAACCTCTTTATCTACCAGTGGATGAAAACCACATGTTAAATCCAATATCACAATATGGTATATCCAAGCATACCGTTGAACATTATTTATATTTATATCAGAAAAATTTTGGCTTAAATTCTGTTATACTACGGTATCCCAATGTTTATGGTCCTAGACAAAATCCACTTGGAGAAGCAGGGGTTATTGCTATTTTTGCATTAAATATTTTAAATGGGAATAGACCTATTATATTTGGAGATGGTAAACAAACTAGGGATTACGTTTATATTGAAGATATTGTACAAGCTAATTTGAATGCAATATCTACTAATTCAACAGGAATAATAAATATTGGGAGCGGAAAAGGAACAACTGTATTAGAAATAAATAGAATATTATGTGAAATTTTAAATTCGAAATTAATTCCAATATTTGAACCCCAAAGGGTAGGAGAAATTAAAAGTATTTATTTAAACTCTAGTAAGGCAAATGAACTCCTAAATTGGTCAGCAAAAACTAGTCTATTTGATGGATTAGTCATGACGACAAATTGGATAACAAGTAATTTAATTCAATTTAAGTGATTTGACTACCCTTTAACTTTATCAAGGATAATATTAGGTTGCTTTATATTCTGTTTATTTTAAATAGTTCGGAAGTTGAATCTAATGTTTTGGTTGCTAGATAAAATAACTGAAAAATCAAATTTTATTAATCTTTCCTAAATGTAATAATGTACAGAAAATATTATCGAACTTACTTGGAGTGAATAATGTGATAATTAGTAAAACACCTCTTAGAATAAGCTTGGCTGGTGGAGGAACAGATCTTCCAAATTATTACCAAAAACATAATGGGGCTGTTATTAACACAGCTATTAATAAATATATTTATGTAATTGTAAAAAAAAGATTTGATGATAAGATTAGAATTTCATATACAAAAACAGAGTTGGTCGATTCAGTAGAAGAAATTCAGCATGATTTAGTGCGTGAAGCACTTAAGCTTACTGGTATTACTAAAGGAATTGAAATTATTACGTTAGCAGATATTCCTTCTGAAGGAACTGGATTAGGATCATCGAGTACCTTAACAGTTGGCTTGTTAAATGCCTTATATTCTTATCTTGGACACTCAGTTAAAAATGAGGAATTAGCAAAGAATGCATGCAAGATTGAATTGGATATATTAAAAAAAACCATTGGCAAGCAGGATCAATATATTGCAGCATACGGTGGTTTGAGAAATTTCACTTTTAAAAAAGATGGTGCAGTTTTTACGGAGTTAATACATGTCGACAATGAAGTATCTAAAATGTTGGGGCAAAATTTAATGCTTTTTTATACTGGTATAACCCGTAGTGCTAGTAGAATCTTAGAGATTCAAAATAAAAATATGTCTCAAAATTATGAGCAGCTAAAAAGTTTAAAAGAGCAATGTACTGTTGTAAATAATCTTCTAAAGAAAAACATGTTGGATGATCTTGGATACGAATTAGATAAGGGATGGAAATTAAAGAAAACTCTGTCTCAAGGAGTTTCAAATGATTTTATAGATCAAATATATTGCGATGCTCTTCAAAGCGGTGCAATCGGAGGCAAAATTACCGGAGCAGGAGGAGGCGGTTTTTTATTACTATATGTACCAATTAAATATCAATCACAGGTAAGGGAAAATATTCCTTTAAAAGAGTTAGAATTCGATTTAGAAAATTATGGTTCAGAAATAATTTTTTATAATGAAGAGTTGAGAATATGAAAGTTGTATTTTTAGATCGTGATGGTGTTATAAATAAAAATATTGATAATTATTATGTAACAAGTTGGAATAGTTTTATTTGGATCCCTAGAGCATTAGAAGCTCTTTCCTTATTACATATTAATGGTTGGAAAACATTTATTTTCACAAATCAAGCATGCGTTGGGAAAGGTATAATTTGTCGATCTACACTTTTAGACATACACAATAATATGCTAAAAGAGATAAGTTTCTACGGCGGCAAAATAGAAAAAATTTATACATGTATACATAAATCTGAAGAATATTGTTGCTGTAGAAAACCCAATCCAGGAATGCTTTTAGCCGCAGCTCAAGAATATAATCTAGATTTGAGTAAGTGTTATGTAATTGGGGATTCATATAACGATATATTGGCGGCAAATAAAGTTAAGAGTCACAGTATATTAGTACGTAGTGGGCGAGGTATGAATAGTAGAATGGAATTAGAAGATACCTCCTTACCTTCAAAAATATGTACAGATTTGTTTGGTGCAGTTAAATATATTATTGATAAGGAGAAAAAAAATGATTTCATATATTGACCGATATTTCGAAAACTTAAATAATTCTTTTTCAACGATAGATAAGGAAAGTGTAAAAATGTTAGCAGAAGAAATATTTAATACTTGGAAAAGAGACGGTAAAATTTTTGTGTTTGGAAATGGAGGGAGTGCAGCCACATCTAGCCACTTTGTATGTGATTTATCTAAGATGACTATAGTGGAAGGTGCAAAAAAAATTAAAGCATTATCATTAAGTGATAATGTGCCAATACTAACAGCATGGGCAAATGATACAAACTATTCAAATATCTTTAGAGAACAATTACTGCCTCTTGTTGAGAAAAATGATTTAGTTATCGGAATATCAGCCAGTGGAAATTCGACTAATGTTTTAAGTGCATTAGAATGCGCTAATGAACTTAATGTTAAAACAGCGTCACTTAGTGGGTTTGATGGTGGAGAAATAAGTAAAATAACAGGTTTCCCAATAGTTGTTTATAGTAAGAATATGCAAATCATTGAAGATTTACACTCTATTTTAACCCATTCTCTTTCTTTGGAAGTTAAATGTATGATTGAGAAATACACTAATATGAGTCCCCTCGTGGATTACGTCTCTTCTCTACCGCCATATAATATAGTACTGAAAGCCTAAAATTGGAATTTCAATATACTGAATTTTTTAATTTTTAGTATTTGATTATTAATAATTTATAAAAGGAGCATTCCTGTTAGAAGGATTTTTAGGGGCTTGAAAAAGAAAAAGCCCTCTTGTATGATGCATGATGACAGAAGGACTTGTGATGGCACGAATAGAAATTGCCACACTTCTCACACAGTATAAATTGATGCAAAGCCAATTAGATTTAACAGAACAGTTAACCGAACTAGCAAAAGAAATGACGGACTATGAATACTTAAATTCTGTCCCAGGCATCAGTAACGTAACGATTGTCGAGCTACTTTCAGAAGTCGGTTCACTCACACAATATGATCATCCATGCCAATTAATTAAACTAGCGGGACTCACATTACGTGAAAACTCTTCTGGACAACAAAGGACAAAAACGGATATTTAAGCGAGGAAGAGGGAAGTTACGGGCTCTGCGAAGCCTTTAAGCAATTGCATAAATATTACACCACACGCACCATCAATCCACTTCGAAAGAAGCAATCGATTGTCGAGCTCTATGGAAAGTTACTGAAGATTTTACATACCTTATGCAAGAAGAAAGTGAATTTTGATGTGAGCCATATGATGAAAGACTTGTATTGTCTCGTAAAGGCAGCCTAAGCAACACTAAAGCTCGACCTACAACAAAAGGATGACACGGAGAAGCCGGCATTATTTATTCCATCCGACTGCGAGTCCCTAAAGGAGCATCGCCTGCCTCTGCCTTATGAATAGACCGAGCGTAGGAATATATGCGCAAGGACGCCAAGAGACATGGGAGGGTACGTCATCATAAGCATCGCAGAGATCAAATTGTGCATCAAATAACGGAACTTTAAGTTAATATTTTAACCAATTAGCTTTAACAAAGTGTACACACTTGATGGATAATAATTTAAAAACTAGAAATTATTATGTAAAAATTGTGGTAAAAAATTTTTTATGACTCTTAAAAACGGGTCAAACCGTTGATATACCAACATTTATAGAGGGAGGAAAAATAATGAATTATTTAGAAGATGAAAGTATGGACCAACTGCAGATTAAAATTCTAAAGAAGATTATTGAGGAGGGGAGAGAAGTTAGTCCAAGAGGTATGCCAAATAAAGAATTAACAGGGTTCACCTTTAAACTTACTAATCCAAGAGCAAGAATTATTTATAATCCAGCAAGAAACTTTAATGTAAGGTTTGCGATCGGTGAACTATTGTGGTATCTAAGTGGTTCTAATAAATGTGAAATGATTACTCATTATAATAAAAGATATCCAAATTTTTCAGATGACGGTGAAATTTTAAATGGGGCATATGGTTATAGAATATTT
The DNA here is from genome assembly GCF_044761885.1 of Lysinibacillus sp. NPDC097231. Classification (NCBI taxonomy): domain Bacteria; kingdom Bacillati; phylum Bacillota; class Bacilli; order Caryophanales; family Bacillaceae; genus Lysinibacillus; species Lysinibacillus sp. NPDC097231. The sequence goes on from NZ_JBIWDH010000042.1 coordinate 38,514, forward strand.
ACTCCATTAGAAAATGGTTCAAATCAATGGGAAGAAGTGAAAGGACTTCTGAAAAGGGACAAAGATACTCGACAAGCTATACTAAATATTCATATGCCAAAAGATTTATTTTCAAGAAGTAAGGATATACCATGTACATGTTATTTACAATTTTTGATTCGTGATAATAAATTAGATTGTATAGGTAATATGAGATCTAATGATATTATTTGGGGAACACCGTATGATGTTTTTAACTTTACTATGTTACAAGAGATAATGGCAAATGAATTAGGATTAGAATTAGGAACATATACTCATTTTGCAGGAAGCGTTCATTTATATGATAATCATAAAGATTTAGCGCATTCAATAATTAATCAAGGAAATTTCCCATCTTCTGAAATGCCTAGCATGCCCGAAAATCCTTGGAGGTATATTAAATTGCTAATAGATAATGAAAAATTAGTAAGGAAAGATAAAAATTACAAATGTAAAATTGATTCTTCATATTGGAATGATTTTCTTGGTATTTTAAAGATTCAATCTGCAATTAGAGAAAATAAACAGGATATTGCTAGTAACTATTATTCTAATGCTCCAAGCTTTTTCAAATTAGTATTGCCTAATCTAAAGAAAACTGTTGTGTAAGGATGTGCCAATATGAGTGGAATATATTGGTTTTATGAAATATATCAGAGATTAAGACCTGATAAAGTCAAAATAATTATTTTATCAATTATAACTATTGTTGGTGCTGTAATAGGAGCACTTCCTTCAATAGCAATCGGATCAATAATCGATTCAATTAAAGAAGGTTCAGGACAAACTCTTCTTATTAAATTTAGCATCTTATTACTCCTATCACTCTTATTACAAGAGATTTTTATAATCTATAGACAATACTTAGCTTCAATTATTACATTAAATCTTTGCAAATTATTAAGAATTGATATGCTTACTAAAATAACGAAAACAAAAATTAATTATTTTCAAAAAAACACTAGAGGAGATATAATACAAAATTTTACAGACGACTTAAATGAAATTCAAAAATTCGGATTAGAATTATTACCAAAGTTTATATATGAAATAATTTTAGCAACAATAGCAATAGTAGTTATTGCGTGTATATTTTGGCCGTTAGCAATTATCGGTTTAATGGTGTATTTACTCTATTTAATACCTTTGAAACGTTTTGGAATTAAACAACGGAAAGTTTCAGCTGAGCTAAGAAACCATAAAGCAATTATGCGCCAACAAACACTAGAGAAATTAGAGTCCCTAAAATTGATAAAAATTTTAGGGAATGAAGAAAAAGAAAAGTCGAATTTTTTTAATATTCAAAAAAAATGGAGTGTCCTAGTTAAATCTAGATATGTTACAGATCATATGTTTCGAAATTTCCCTAGAGTTTTAGATGCTTTAGCTCCAGCATTAGTTTTTTTAATAGGAGGATGGAAAGTATTTTCAAATCAACTAACAATAGGGGAATTGGTGATAATAACAGGATATTTACCAGCCATTAATGCTCCTATAAGATCCTTCTCTACTACGTTTTTAGCTATTAAAGATATAGACAGTAGACTTGTTAGAGTTGTTAATTGCCTTAAATTAGATTCAGAAGAAAGTAGCTCAATTACTGATGATAGACTTCAAATAATTGGCGGAATTAAATTTTCAGGTGTTTCATTAAAAAGTGATAGAGGTTACATAGTAAAAAATGTATCGTTTTGTATAAATCCAGGTGAACATATCGCAATTGTCGGCTCAACTGGTTCGGGCAAAAGCAGTATACTTCGTCTAATCACTAAATTATATAAACCATCTCAAGGGAAAATTTATATAGATAATAATGATTTATGTAAAATTTCAAACATATCATTGAAAAAAGCAATAGGCATAGTAACACAAGATACTTTTTTATTTAATGAATCTTTGAAGAATAATTTATCTTATATAAAGAAACAGCCTATTAATAAAATTGAAGAAATATTATTTGAATTAAAATTAGAAAGAATGTTAGAAGGTTCAGAAGGAATAAATAAATTAATTGGTAATAATGGCTTGGCATTATCCGGTGGACAAAGACAAAGATTGGGGGTTGCTCGTGCAATTTTAGGAGAACCTCAAATACTTCTTTTAGATGAAGCAACTTCAGCTTTAGATATTGAAAATGAGAAAAACGTAATGAATATTATTAATAATAAGTTTAAGAATAAAACTATTATTTTTGTAGCACATCGTTTAGAAACCGTTATTGATGCTGATAAGATATTAGTATTTAAAAAAGGTGAATTAATAGAACAAGGTACTCATCAGGAATTAAGGAAAAAAAACGGGGAATATACTAATTTGTGGAATTCTAGAGAAGGAGAGGGAGTAACAGATGGATTTAGATGAAGAGAAACACACCTCAAATTCTTTAAATAAACAGATACTTTTTTTAATAAGACCATATATAGGACGTATAGTATTAGCGTTTTCTTTGGTAACGATAAGGTCTATATTACTGTTATCCCCACCTATTTTGACAAAATATATAATTGATACTATTTTGCCAAACCATGTAAATACTGAATTGGTATTTTTTTCTTTTTGTATTTTTATTATCCCTGTTATTACTGGTGCTTTGATAATATGGGATTTGCATGTAAGTTCTTTTGTTCTAAAAATAGCTTCAATAATCAGAACTAAAATTTATTCTGGGTTGCAAAATAGACAAATTAGGTGGTTTATTAAAAAAAATACAAGTGACTTATTACAAAGATTACTTGATGAAACAGAAAGTGTGACATTATTTTTTTATCAGGGCATCGGAAGTATTATTTGGTTTAATGTAACTATTTTAACGGGTATTCTTCTAATGAGCTTTATGAGTGTAAAATTAACAATTCTACTGGTCATTTTTTTACTACTCCAAGTATTTGCATTAGATAGGGTTTCAAGACAACTAAATAAAAATTCAGAAGAATTATTAGATGCTCAATCTATGATGGCAGAGCATGTAAAGGAAACGCTCAATGGCATTCATTATATTAAAAGTGTGGGTAAAGAATTAACTGAGGTAAAAAAATTTATCCCTAAAATTGATATGCATTATAAGAAATATCAGAAAATACTAATTATAAAAAATAAAGCAAGTATTTCAAGAGCGTTATTAAATAGTTGTAGTGTGGCTGCTATTTTCCTATATGGTGGAAAACTTGTAATAGATGGTAATTTAACTGTGGGGTCTTTGGTTGCTATCTCTACAATATATTCCTGGATAACGCCAGCTTTTTTAGGTTATCAAAATGCAATTTTAGAGGCTAAGAGTATTTCTCCATCAATTAATAGAATAAGAGAAATCTATTTTGAAGAAATCCCTAATATTAAGGGGGATTTGACACCAAGATCGTTATTTCCTATTGTTTTAGAAAATGTGACATTATTGGATTCTAATAAAAATAATATAATAAATGATATTAATTTTCAGATTGATGAAGGAAAATTATATCAAATTTCAGGTAAAAGTGGTTCCGGAAAAAGTTCTTTAATAGATATTGTATTGGGTATTATACCGCCTTCAAGTGGAAAAGTAGAAATTAATGGTATTGATTTTCATGAAGTGAACCAAGATTGGTTAAGAAAAAAAATGTTCTGTGTTACTCAAGAAATACCACTTTTTAATGGGACAATACTTGATAATTTATTATATGTAAATCCTATGGCAAATAACGAACAAATCTTACGGTGTTTAGAAATTACTGAACTAACAGAGTGGATAAATAAATTACCTTGCGGGCTTAATACTCATATTGGAGAGCTTGCTTCTGGGATTTCCGGAGGGGAAAAGCAAAGAATAAGTATTGCAGCAGCAATACTTAAAAATCCATCTTTATTAATTTTGGATGAATCAACTAGTGCATTGGATTATAAAACTGAAAATAAGATTTTAAATAATTTATTATCAGAATTCCCTGGAATCACCATTATACTCGTTAATCATAGGGATAAAATATTACCGAATTTTGATAATATTATTTCATTGGACCAAAATAAAAACTAATTAAATTAGAGGAGAAAAAATGAATAAAAATATTGTTAATAATAATGTATTAGATTTAAAAGTAATTTTAAGTGAAATGGGTGTTCTAAAAGAGTTTTCTTATGAAACACCTTTGGAAAATATAGGATTTGACTCACTTAAAATTCTTGAGTTGGTAGTAATGATTGAGCAAGCTTTTGATATAGAAATTGAAGATGATGATTTAGAAGGTGCTAATTTCCAAACAATAGGTACTGTATTGGAATTAATAGAAAGAACGAAACAAAAATGTTAAATGAACAATTATTTGAAATAGTATATGACGATAAAAAAATATACGGAGTACACCATAGGGTGGAAAATAATATACTTCCTGGTATTGTGTTTTTACATGGATTAGCAGGAGATCGTGTGGATAGTCGAAGAATATTGGTTAGATTGGGGAGAGAACTTCAATCCATGGGATTTCCAAGTATTCGGTTTGACATAATCGGGACGGGTATTAGTGAGGGAGCTTTTTACGATATTACTTATTCATATTGGTATGATCAAATTTCGTTTATTGTAGACAATTCTGTTAAGGAAATTTGGGGATACAGACCTATACTAATAGTCGCTTTTAGTGAATCAGGGAAGATAGCAATTAAAATAGCTAAAAGTAAAAAGCAAATTGTTGGCCTATGCTTGTGTAATGCCATAATAACTTCTGAAAAAAACCAAAAAAATCAAAATATAAAACGCTTATACAAAAGGGGTAGCAAATTAGTTTTTGATATGGGATTCGGCGTTTGGGTGAATACTGAAATCCTGAAGGATAATAGTGAGTTCATTGTTACAAGTAAAAGAGATATACCTCAGATACCTATATTATCAATATATAGTAAAAATGATGATCTAACACAAGAAAGTTCAAATTTTATTAGGAAACATAAATTTTCAGAATTTAAAGAAGTAAGTAATGCTGATCATTTATTTACTAATCCTGTTTGGGAAAAACAATTGTTTGATACTATTCAGAGTTGGCTTTTCAAATTATTTAAATAAAAAAATAGGATTCTAGTATTGTTAAATAAATTTCTAATGTAAAAAAATGTTAAATTTAAAACAGTTAGTGCAACACAAATCGGAATAAGGAGAATTGTTAATGCAACTGTGGTTTCAAAATCAAGTTAAAGCGCAATTATGTGGGGTACTTCAAGGCAGTACTCTTAGAGCAAAGAAAGGAATTGTTTTTCTTCCAGGTCTAGGACAAACAAAAGCAGGACCTTATTTTTTATTTACTCAGATTGCTAGGAAATTTGAAAATCATTTACCAACTTTTCAGTTTGATTATATGGGTACGGGCGACAGCGAAGGAGATTTAGAAAACTGTTCATTTGGTTCTTTTATAAAAGATAGCATTTTTGCAACTAATTATTTTATAGAACAAACAAAAATAGAAAAAGTTACTTTTGTTTGTTCTGGAATTGGAAATTATTTAGCTTCGATTCTAATCAATTACTTTCCTAATAGTGAGCTTATTTTACTTGCACCAAATTATAAAAAATATAATATAAAAGACTTTAAAATTATCAGAGATAGTTTGATTAATACAGCCTCATTATCAGATTGGAGTAAAGAAAATTACTTAATTCATGACTTTTTTCAAAGAATGGGATCGGGATTAAATAGAAATAAGGGAATCTACTTGCAAAGGACATTCATAGAAGAGCTAATTGATTTTAATATTAAAAAACAAATGAATATGAATATTGAGGATTTATTAGAATTTTCAACAAAAGAATCTGAAGGGAATTTAACTGAGATTAATGGATGTGAATTGGTGGAATTAAGAAAAAGCAATTATAACTCCTTTCATCCATTGGAAGTAGAGAAGATTATCGAAAATATTTTTGAATGGGTTATTGATAAGAATACGGGGAAAAGCATATGAATTATTTTATTTTTAGTCTTTACATTATAACTCTTATTTTAATTATTTGGGATTCAGTAGTTTTAAATATTAATATTATCAAATCCTGGAAATGGAGTAAGGCAAGCAACACAACTTTAAGTAAGATAAAGGAATTAAAGATGCTCCCAAATATATATATTTTAATTCCTGTTCTACAGGAGCAAGACGTAATCTGTGATACAATAGATCATATTTTAAAAATGCCCTATGCGGGAAAAAAAGAAATACTAATAATTACTACCGAAAGAGAAATACATGAAAGTAAGGATTGGGAAGGTTCTACTCCTGCCATTGTCAAACAGTGTGTAAATAATAATTTGTACTTGGATGTAAAATTACTACATTACCCGAATATCAAAGGAGGAAAATCTGATCAATTGAACTTTGGACTAGATTATTTATGGCATAAAAAGAGTATTGATAGACAAAATTCTTATATTGCCTTGTATGATGCTGATTCTAGGCCTGAGATAAATACATTTGTTAGATTTTCTCAGTTTGTTAATATGTACTTTAAAAGCAGGAGTACTTTACCTACTGCAATTCAACAACCTTCTCTTTTCATGAGGAATTTCAATAAGGTTTCGCTATACCCAAAACTAGAGGCTTTATTTGCAACAAGATGGGTTTTAGGACATGAGATTAGAACTCAATTAAAATCAGTTATATACAAATATAGTTGGAATGTTCCTTATGCGTACGTCGTAGGGCATGGAATGTTTATAAAAGCTGACTTCTTAGAAAAAACTAACGGATTTTCGGTCCCTTATGATGATATTCATATGGGTCAAAGATTAGATTTTTTAGGAGAATCTATACATCCGTTACCCTTATTTGACATTTGTGATATTGCTCCTAGTATGTCTGAAATAACAAAACAATCGGGTAGATGGTTTGGTAATGGTCTTATTTGGAGCGAATTTTTGAGAACACGTAAATTAGGTATTAAAATGAACAGTATTAGAAGTATCACTTTACTATTTAAGGGATTAATTGATTCTTTTAGTTGGATGCATTACCTTTTACATTACATTTCATTAATTCTTATTTCGTATTTATTACCAAATAAAATTATTTTTGTAATTGCAACTTTTACTTTTGTAACCTTAGATTCTATATTGGGCATTTTAATTATGTTACAATATCTGAAAAAGTTTGAGATTAAAATAAATGAAGAATTATATTTAAATAAAATTTCTAAATTATTGATATGTATATACGCTCCTTTTAGAGGAATAATAAGAGGTTTTGGCCCAATATTATGGCTAATTCAGCAACTTAAATATTTATTAATTGGTAAATATGATTTACCAAAGACTGCACGTTCAAAAAATTAGATTTTTATCAAGTTGAGAATTCTTTCATACATTCTTGATCCTGTATGTCAGTTCCTTATACTCTCAAATTTAACCAGAAGGGATCAACTGTTATTACACGGTAATAGTTGTATAAATACTTATTCCACTATTTTTCTAAAAAATATAAGGATATTGCTATTGACAGTGGATTGAGAGATTAAGGTGAAATTCCTTACAATATAAATTTGTTTACAGAAGATTGCTACAACAAATACCTCATAAAAAAGCTAGGTAGGAGGTAAGCCGAAATACAAAAAATGCGCACCTTCTCGGTACGCACGACGAATGGCCAGCTATCTGAGTTTTTTTCAGATAGCTGGCTATTTTGCACATGTAGCTTGGATATTTTTCGACCAAGGCATGTAATCTTGTAAGATCTCTGGCTGTTGCTGAATCGGTAAATTCTGTAACTCAGTTAATAGCTTCACAAGGTACTGATAGAAATCGATGCCGTTTCCGCTAAACTTAAGCAGATGGCATTGGCTTTAGCGCCAGCTCAATTGGAGGGATTGCCACCTTTCAAGAATATTTCCTGAATAATCATACAGTTTCACCGTTTTACTCACCATTTATATTTAATATCTCTAAAATGCGGGGTCGCACCCTTCATTATTACATAAATAGTAAAAAGAAATTTATAAAAGATGTTCCTATAAAGGAACATTTTTATTATGTGCGCCCGGCATGCGTATGAACTATAGGGTGCAAGTCCCGAACCCCGAAGACAGAAGTAGAGGTTAGCCAAGAGCAAGGGTGTCCGTGGT
>NZ_JBIWDH010000043.1:0-42251 GCF_044761885.1 Lysinibacillus sp. NPDC097231
TATGATGTCCAAAATTTGTTTCGTTCACTAACTCAAGGTTAGCTACTAAAAACTTTATTGATTACGTTTTGCTTGTTCAGTTTTCAAGGTTCATTATTAAGTCGTGTTTTCAGCGACTTCTTTATATTAACATTTAACTTAATTTGTGTCAACAACTTTTTTAAAAGTTGTTTTGAAGTTCATTAAGTTTTCGTTATGTCTTAGCGACAATTAATATAATACAATATCAATATATTATTCGTCAACAACTTTTTATAAAAAATATCGAGGTATTTTTCCATACCTCGATTACTAGCATACTATAGTCCTTACTCCATTTCTAGAGCTTCTTTATTCACCTTATAATGACGGTGGAAAATCATCTCGCTTTTTGCAACGATAGGTTCAATTTGAATATAACCTTTGTCTACTAGGTATTCAACAAATACTTCTAAATCAACTGAATAGTTTACGAGCTCGTCGTGATCATGTAATTCCTGAATTGTCCAAGTCTCTTTTGTTTGCATTACTTCTAATATATGTTGAGCACCGTCTCTTGTACGTGAATGTATTAAAAACTCACTTGCTAAAAACAGTAACTCTAATCGTTTTTCAATCGGCTCATTACTCGTTACAAGCTCCTCGTATAGTTTATAAATCGCCGGCTCGATTTTTTTCACTTGAGACCAAACAGTTACTTCGGGGTAAAGTCCACTATCGATGATCGATAAACGGCCTAAATGATGTAGCGAATCTACAACATGATTATAGGCATCGAGATAACTCCCCTTATCAAAATATTCTTTTCCTTCTAAGTAGCGTCGAATTAATTTTGAAAACTGTATGCCAGTCTTTATTTTACGACCGCTAAACGGAAACTCCTGTAATTCGATCTTTAATTTATGAAGGAATTCATTGCGATCAAATAAGACTTTACCAAAGAAAATCCAATCGACCACTTTTTTATTAGAGCCAATTAGCAGCCATTTTCGGATTATTTTCTCAGTAACAGTATGTAATGCTACTTTATTTCCTTCATATAAGTAATGTTTCGTAAAGACTGGTTTTTCAGCTTCCTTAACAATAACAAGCAAGATTGTATCAAATGTATCCGTAACATTACTTTGCTCCTCGCGCTTTTCCACTAAGATAACGCCTAATGTATTCGACTGACTTGCACGTTCCTGGTATATTGTACGCAAAACTTGCTCCATGTTCAGCCCCCCTCTATTCGCTTTTTGCCTTTTATTTCGTTAAAAATTCGACATACTCTAAAAGTATTCCTGCTTTCCATGCTCTCAAAGCTAAAATACTTTGTTCTTATATGTTATAGTAGATTTTAGATTGGGAGGCAAGATGTTATATGAAACCTTACAAAAATAAAATTAATAAAATCCGTTCATTCGCATTGTCACTTATTTTTATCGGCTTTATAGTTATGTATGGGGGAATCTTCTTTAAAAACAATCCTATCTTAGTATTAATTTTCATGACTCTTGGTGTACTATGTATTGTTGGTAGTACAGTGGTATATGCTTGGATTGGGCTTCTCTCAACAAGAGCCGTTCAGGTAGAATGCCCTAACTGCCATAAGCACACAAAAGTATTAGGTCGTGTAGATATGTGTATGTACTGCAATGAACCATTAACATTGGATCCAACTCTGGAAGGAAAAGAGTTCGACCAATCTTATAATAAGACGAAAAAATCCTAGCCCTTATTAAAGAGCTAGGATTTTCTTATCCCGCCTTAATTTATCCGTATCGAAAACCAAGCGTCAGGTACAAGACTCCCATTTTAAGACTTAGTAAAGCAAAAAAATGCCCGTAAAAGCCTGATTGAGGCCAACACGATGTTGGTTACACAAGCGTTTTTCGCAGGATGCGGAGTACTTAGCTTGTGTTCCTCTACAATAATCAGTGGTAGATGAAGAAAATCCCCACTGATTAAGTTTCACTTTATTGCACTTTTACAGATACACCTTTACATGATGGACAAGTACCGTAAATCTCTAAACGATGCGAATGCACATCAAAGCCTGTTACTTGTGATGCAAAATGTTCAATTTCATCGAGTCCAGGATAATGGAAATCGACTATTTTTCCACAGCATTCACAAATCATATGATAATGATCATTTGTAACGAAATCAAAGCGACTTGAAGCATCCCCATAAGTTAGTTCCTTCACTAAACCAACTTCACGAAATACACGAAGATTATTATAGACAGTCGCTACACTCATATTAGGGAATCTCCCTTCAAGTGCTTTATAAATTTCATCGGCAGTTGGATGTGCCATTGATTGAATTAAATATTCCAAAATAGCATGACGCTGAGGAGTAATACGTACACCAGTTGTTTTTAACGTGTCAAGTGCATCTTGTAAATGCGTTGCAGACATCGTCATGCACCTCTTTCATAAATATTATTAATTGATAATTGTTATAAATAGTGTATCGAAAAAAACTTACTTCTGTCAACAATCATACACATTCTAAACTAATTTCATTTAAGTATTAATGGGGAGCATAAGATATATCTCTAGCTTTCATTTGCCCATAGCTAAATCTTTATCCAGTAAGCTAAGAACTTAACAGGCTTCCCTTTACCGCCCGCCTTAATAGCCTCTCGATAAATCCATTACATTTTCTAAATCAGTTTCACCGCGTAACCACTTCTCCAAACTTGGCTTAAAGATCTCTAAGCTACGTTCAACATATCGAGTTGAGTGACTTGAAATGTGTGGGGATACAATAACGTTCGGTAAAGTCCATAAGGGATGATCCGTAGCTAAAGGCTCATGTTCAAATACATCTAAAACCGCATAACCAATTTCGCGTGCTTGAATGGCATGGATTAGAACGTTTTCCTCTACTAAGTTTCCACGACCAAAATTCATGAAAATAGCGTCATTGTTCATCGCTTTAAAATGTTCTTCTTTCAATAGATGTGTAGTCTCTGCAGTTTTAGGTAATACAGAAATAACAATATTAGCCTTAGGTAAAGCTTCGATTAATTGATCAAATCTTATCATATCATTCATATAAGCTGCTTCTTTCCCTGAACGGTTACAGCCGATTGTCGTAACTCCAAATGCTTGCAGCAAACGTCCTACTTCTGAGCCAATCGCTCCAGGTCCTAGGATAAGTGCTGTACTATCACGTAATTCACTTTGCTTCGCTTTTTTTGACCATTCACTGTTCTTTTGCTGCTCATATATCCAAGGCACTGCACGCTTAATCGCTAAAATATGAGCAAGCATCGATTCTGCCATCGGAGTTTTATGAATCCCTCGTACATTTGAAACTAAAATACCCCGATCAATAATAGCTTGAGCTGGCATTTTTTCTATTCCCGCAGAAGCCACAAAAATCCACTTAACATTTGATGCATACTGAATATTTTCATCATTTAAATCTTCACCATATGTAACTAGCACGTCCGCTTTTTGTAGTTCATCGTTTGATAAGCCATTTTCAAAAATAAAATCCACTTGTGGAAATTCTGCTACTAGTGGTTCTCGTAAGTCAGGTCTTGGTTCAAATGTAAAATAGATTCTCATTTTTCTGCCTCCCATTCCGCTAAATATGCATATACTTCTTCGATATGATTTTTCACACGTACTTTGCGCCAAGCTTTTATAACATTTCCTTCTGTATCAATTAAAAAAGTTGAACGCTCTATTCCCATATATTCTCGACCGTACATCTTCTTCAGTACCCAAACCCCATACGCCTCTGCCACTGCATGATCCTCGTCCACTAATAGCGAGAACGGCAATCCATGCTTATCTATAAACTTGGTATGTTTTTTTGCATCATCGGGACTAATACCAAGTACAACTGCATTTAATTTATTAAAATCCTCATGCTTATCACGAAAATCGCAAGCCTCTGTAGTACATCCTGGTGTCATATCTTTAGGATAAAAATATAAAATAACATTTTGTCCTTTGAAATCTGCTAACTTAACCATTTCTCCTTTGTCATTCATAAGGGAAAAATCTGGAGCTTTTTTTCCTTCTATTAAAGTCATATTAATCTCCTCCTCTGTATGCTCTATTTTACTCTAAGTAACAAAACAAGTCATATTCCTTAATTTCTTTGGATTTCTCGCACTGATAGGTCTACAATAGATGGAGTATAAAGATTTAGGAGGCAATATATATGAATCACACAAAATCTGAAGCAGTACACGCAGAAGCGCTACAGCATATCGTTGGTGGTGTAAATAGCCCTTCTCGTTCTTATAAAGCAGTTGGCGGAGGCTCCCCTGTTGCAATGGCTCGTGGGAAAGGGGCTTATTTTTGGGATGTTGATGGCAATCGTTATATCGACTATCTAGCAGCTTACGGTCCTATCGTTACTGGTCACGGTCACCCCCATATCGCAAAGGCTATTACACACGCAGCTGAAAATGGCACTTTGTTTGGTACTCCAACTGAATACGAGGTTACTTTTGCTAAAATGCTAAAAGAAGCAATCCCTTCAATGGATAAAGTACGCTTTAACAACTCTGGTACAGAAGCCGTAATGACAACAATTCGTGTTGCCCGCGCTTATACTGGCCGTACAAAAATTATGAAATTCGCTGGCTGCTACCACGGTCATTTTGACTTAGTATTAGTTGCTGCTGGTTCTGGTCCTGCGACATTAGGTACACCAGACTCAGCTGGTGTTACAGCTTCAACTGCAGAAGAAGTAATTACTGTACCATTTAACAACCCTGAAGCATTTACGGAAGCTATGGATAGATGGGGCGATCAAATCGCTGCTATTTTAATAGAGCCTATTGTTGGAAACTTCGGTATTGTAGAGCCAAACCCTGGCTTCCTAGAGTTCGTTCATGCAACAGCAAAGGAAAAAGGCGCATTAACAATTTACGATGAAGTTATTACTGCATTCCGCTTCCACTATGGCGGCGCTCAAAACTTATTAAGCTTAACGCCAGACCTTACTGCACTTGGTAAAGTAATTGGCGGTGGTTTACCAATCGGTGCATATGGTGGCCGTAAAGAGATTATGGATACAGTTGCTCCGCTAGGCCCAGCCTATCAAGCAGGCACAATGGCAGGAAACCCAGCGTCTATGCAAGCTGGTATTGCCTGCTTAGAAGTATTACAAACTCCAGGTATTTATGATGCAATGGATCGTCTTGGAGGTATATTAGAGGACGGTATCTTAACTGCTGCAAAAAAACATGATGTAACAATTACTGTAAACCGCCTCAAAGGTGCTCTTACAATTTACTTTACAGATGTGAAAGTAGAGAACTATGAGCAGGCTGAAAACTCAGATGGTGAAATCTTTGGCCGCTTCTTTAAATTAATGCTTGAGCAAGGTATTAATTTAGCTCCTTCCAAATATGAAGCATGGTTCTTAACTACAGAGCATACAGAAACAGATATTCTTGAAACAATTAAAGCAGTAGATTATGCATTTTCACAATTGTAATTCTGTGGGCGTACAAAAGTGAAAATCGTCTATTAACAGCAACGAATTACTTTTGCATCGCATAAAATATATTCTTTTTTAAAAAGGCGGCTCCCCACTGAGTCGTCTTTTTCAATTAATGATATACATATCTATGTATTTTATGAGCACTTCCTTCTATAATGTATAGAAGCATCAATTATACCTCGGCATAATTGACTGCATTTATCTCATAACCTATTGAGGTGGAAGACCTCTACTGAAAGAAGTTAAAATTTTAGACAGAAAGGACATCCATTTTCTATGAAATTAGGTGCCCGTGTATTTAAAACTGGTGTAGCCATCGTGTTTGCACTATTTATCGCTGAGTTGCTAAAGCTACCATCACCTGTTTTTGCAGGTATTGCAGCCATCTTTGCGATTCAACCATCTATTTATCGCTCCTATCAAACGATTGTTGAGCAAGTACAGGCCAATATTATAGGAGCTACCATCGCGGTCATTTTCGGCTTACTTTTTAGTCACCATGTAGTAGCAGTTGGCATTGCAGTCATTGTTGCTATCGGTATAATGTTGAAATTTAAACTTGAAAAGTCATTGTCCCTAGCACTTGTTACAGTTGTAGCTATTATGGAGATTCAAGGAGATGACTTCCTTACATTTGGTCTTATTCGCTTTATTACCATATTAGTTGGAGTGTTAGCAGCATTTGTTGTCAATCTGTTCTTCCTACCACCAAAATATGAAGTAAAGCTTTTCCGTAAGATTTACTTTTTACAGGATGATATTATTCGATGGACGCGACTTGCTGTTCGTCAAGCATCTGAGCATACTTCTACAAAAGAAGCATTAAGCAAATTTAAGTCTCGTATGCAACGCGTTGATACACTATATGATTTTTATAAGGAAGAGCGTAATTACTTTAAAAATAAAAAGTTTGTAAAGGCACGTAAATTAGTTGTGTATCGTCAAATGATCACAACTTCAAAGAAAAGTTTGGAGCTGCTTCATCGTCTTCATAATCATGAAAACGAATTAGTAAAGCTACCGACGCAATTTCATCTAATGATTCAAGAGCGGCTTGACTTCCTGCTAACTTACCATGAGCAGCTACTGCTAAAATATACAGGGAAATTGAAGCCCGAACATTCAGAGTGGAGTAAAAACATCGACTACATTCAACGTAATGAGTTAATGGAAATTTTCATCAAACAGATTACCTATGCACATGATGAAGGTGATACTGAATTTTCGAGCTATCATTTGCTTTATATTCTATCGCGTATTTTAGATTACGAAGAAAACTTAGAGCATTTGGATACGCTCATCGTGTCATATCAGAGCCATCATGGTCATGAAATCAATGTGGAATTTGAAGAGGAATTTATTTAATTATTTCTAGTTACGTAGCAAATGAAATGGGAAATTAGTATATTACCAAATAAATAGGTTGAACGACAAATTGGTACAATTCAATTTGTCGTTTTTTCATTTTCTCAATATGAAATTGTATATATCCCAACAATTTATTACAATGGATATAAATAGATAAATGGTAGGTGTTTATATTTTATGGTGAATTTAGGTAAAATCGAATTAACGAAGAAAGGTCAATTTGTAAATTTAACAAAATCGCAAAATCAAGGAATTGGAGAAATTCTCGTAAATTTAAATTGGAATCAGCAAACAGTGAAAAACTCAGGCGGTTTTTTATCTTCTTTATTTGGCACGAAATCTAATGGAGGTATTGATTTAGATTTAGGTTGTTTATACGAAATGACAGATGGTAGTAAAAGTTGCGTTCAAGCTCTTGGTAATGCATTTGGTAATTTGCATTCCTCGCCTTTTATTGAGCTAGATGGTGATGATCGTACAGGTATGTTAAACAACGGTGAAAATTTACGTATTAACGGAAGTAAAGTTAGAGAGATTAAACGTGTATTAATCTATACTTTCATTTATGAAGGGGTAGCGAACTGGGCCGAAGCAGACGGTATTGTGACGGTCAACTACGGAACTGGCCCAAGCATTGAAGTTCGTTTAAATGAACACCGTAATGGCAAAAACATGTGTGCCATTGCCATGATTGAAAATGTAAATAATGAAACGTTTAAGGTTGAGCGCCTCGTAGAGTACTTTAGTGGACATAAAGATATGGACAACGCCTATAATTGGGGGCTTTCATGGCGTGCAGGAAGAAAATAAGGACGAACAAATACGTACAGTGTCTCATTTTCACTGCTAAAATCCAACCTTCTCACGCTACAATCATCTAAAGAAAAGAACATACATAGACAAAACGATTCACAAAAGCTGACAACATTTAAAAGAAATGATGTCAGCTTTTAAATGTTTATGTCCTCAATGCCATCAGTTGTTTCTCCGATGCATTGCGTTGTGCCGTTAGCTCATCGCGAAGCTTACGGTAATTAGAAATACCTAGTATAATGGTATCCCATATTTCTTCTAGTGTTTGTGGTGTTTCAGATTGTTGAGCCATCGACATGCTTAATTGTACCGTATCATTACTAGTTTCTCCGAATTGCCTCATACGATTTTCAAAAGCTGCTAACGAATCATTTTGTAGTTTTTGACGCTTTTCATTGATTGAATTCATAATCCCCATTTTAAAAACAGGGATTGTTGTAAGAAACGCACTATTAATTTGTTCCATCAACTCACTATTACCAATACGAAGCATCTCAATTTGCGGAGCTGTTAATATGGCGACCATACGAGTTTTCTCCAACTCATCTATTTTTAATCTAAGCATTTCAGCAATCGTTTGCAAACTATTTAGTTCCATTTTTGCAATTTGGTTGCCTGCTTCGGATTGCTTTTCAAACATTGGTATCAACGAAGTTGTAACTTCATCCAATTTAATTTCCGATGCTAATATATATTTTTCTAATTCAATATAATACACCAAGTTCTCATTATATAAACGTGCAAGCATACGGTTATCATTTGCCAATGCATCTTCCATACATACAAATTGATAATGAATCTTCTCAATATCTTTACTCAAAGTATTGTATTTTACATACAAATCCTCATCTTTTTTGACCGAACGTTTAAATAGCTTTTTGATAAAGCTTGTTTCCTCTATTACTTCTTTTCTATCGAATTTTGACATCAATTCTTCAAGTTGCTTTAATAATTCATTTGATTCATTTATTTCTGATTTCGCCAGCATTTTTAAGATTTGGTCTGAGAAATGTGACAGCTTTGTTGCAGAATCTTTACCTAATGCTATTAAATCAAGCTGATTTTTAATATTAATGCGATTTACAATTTGTTGTATCTCTGGACTTTGAAGTAGCTGCTTTTTAGTAATCTCTGCTGTTTCTACTGTTAGTTGATTAAGTGTAATTGGTACAATTGACATAGTACGCCTCCTTCCCAAACTCAGAAAAAGCGATTAAATATTTTTTTTATCATTGTATCTGATGGAGACTTTTGTTGCTTTGGTTCTTCATATTGTAAGTCAAATACCATATGCTCTAAACGATGCACATCAAAAGTATCCTCAAGTAAGTGCTTTTCTAAATCTAGCTTACCTGTCGGATTATAGAATACAATATCAATACCGAAGCGATTTAAAAATGCAAACAAAGTAATGTCTTCGCGCGATAATGCCGGTTGCTCTGGTGCTTGATATACTACTAGCTTCGGCACCTCCTGTGAATAATCAAAGCTCTGTAACAAACGTAGTATTTCTTGAGGAATCATTGTCATTTGTTTAAATATAAAGATTTGTAAATCGTATAATGATTCGTTGGGCTGTTGTTTTAGTATTGGTTGTTCACATGAGGCTTTCATTGTATGTGCAATAGCATATTGTAACTCTATTGACAATTCGCCATATTGCCACCAATCGCTTTGAACGATACGCTCTACCGATAGCTCACCATTTACTAAGCAATGCTTATAGTGAAAATGGTAGTTGGCTCTACTAGTTTTCATATATGGAAGCTCTTGCACAAACACAGTTAGCGGACTAGCTAGGAGTTTATGCATATAATGCCAATACTCCTCCCGCATACTTGATACGCCGCTAATTTTCGCGAAAATTACTGGTATTATTACTTCATTATTAATCACTTCAAATTTTGGTCGAACCATCGCTTTCTCATTTGAATAAATAAAAATATCATCGTAAGTCATACGTAACGTTAATGAACGTGGCATATGATCATTAAACTGCCATGGTCGATAAACACCGGATTCCTGATTATACATTAGTTGTTCAAAATGCTGACTCGAACGATAACCAACTGTTGCCTGACGATCGCGTAACTTTTCTGGAAAAGGCTGTAATGATGTTTGATTAGCATAAGAATACGTAATAGAAAACATATTTGTAGGATCAATATCAGCAAATTCATCAACTTTACCTGGGTGAAAGATCAAAACATCACAGCCAAGTTCCATCAATAGTAATAAAAAATAACGCTGGCTTAGTGTTGTTTCACCATACCAAACAACCTTTGGGAAATCATCAGTAGGCTTCATGGATTTTGTCCATTGAATCCAATGATTTTTTAACCATTTCACCATATCAATTAAAAATCGGCGAAAATCATCGGCAAGTAAACCAAGGGATTGCTGGTTTTGGAAGCGTTCTACAACTCGAATCATTGCAAGCTGTAAATGTCTATTCATAAACGCATCATCGTGCTTTGGGATTAACTGATTACCATACATCATAGCAACCAATCGATTAATGGATAACCCTTTAGGTGTTTCCTTATGTTGTTTAAAAATATTTTGTAGCGCATGGAAATCCTTTTGCTCAATTTGCTTATTTAATTCTTCACTTAATATATGAATTTCCGATTTTTGTGCCAAATTATACAATTCATTAAAATAATCATCTTCCTCTAATGGCACACCTAATACACGTACAGTAATACGACTAAAACTTACTTGCTCAGGTCCTATCTCATACATTGGACGAATCTTCGGTGAATCTTGGAACTCCTGTAGCCAATCAACAGGATCACGTTCCAAAACTGACTGTATTGTGAAGGTTTTCAAACAAACATCAACTCCTTGAAATCTTCCTCAGTAAATTTGCTCAAGAATAACACATTTACATCTCCTGTGAGCTCTATACTGTGAGCCATAACATTTAGATACGACAGTTGATTGAAAGCATAAAGTAAAACCTTAGTCAGTGAAGAGTTTTTTATCACTACTGACTATTAGTTTTATCAATCGGACTTTTACAGGTAGTAAGGTTAAGTTTCCTACCTATTATTTATTTTCTAGTTTTTGATTCAAAAAGACATTGATTACTTAATTATATTTCTATTGGCTTTGTTGCAAGTCGCAAAACTGCTTCAAGCAATTCTTTTGTAAAGGCTTCTCCACTATTTGCTGAATATGTTGCATTCCTTAGCACTTGGGGCTGTTTTTCTTTTAAATCTCCATGATGAGGTGTATAAGCTATATCTGCCATCGCTAGCATTCCATAATCCATAATAGAATCACCCGCTGCTAGGTGTACATCATATGTACAAAGTTGTTCTTTCATATACGTGATTGCGGCTTCTTTCGTTAACACTTTAGGCATAATATATAATTTTTTACCCTGTAAAAGTACATGCCAGCCATGCCTATCAAATTCCTGAACGATTGCTTTTAATTCATCATGGCTTAAAATATCATTATTGACATGATGTACATAGAATAATTCATCCATAAAAAATGATTGCTGTAGCCATAAATCTGATTTTACGGTTTGAAAGTGTCTTACAATATCCTCTCTAGGTATGGAAGAATCTTCAATACGTTTACGTAATGTTTTTGTCCATTCTCCATTTGGACGACCATTTTCTAATATTGTACCCCCATTACTTGTAATTGCAAAATCAGGGCCAATTTCTTTTATAAAATGAATACGTTCATATTGATATAAAGCACGCGTTGTTACAGGTACAAATATTGCTTGTTTATGTACCTGTTGTAATAATTTCGTTGTTGACTCAGTCATCATGCTAATGATTTCATGATCTCTTTGTTCAACTACGACAGTTGCTGTTGCGGGTGGAAACTTGTCCATCATGTGCCTAGAATAAATTAATGTACGATCTAAATCAGATGTAAATAATAGCATATTTTGTCTCCTCTATACTTCTTTAATTAAGCCGCAACATGAATAAGACATGTTCGAATACTCTTCAATAGGTACATTTCTTTCCCTAGCCAACAATAATATGTGTTCAAGTTCATCTATATGTTTGGGATTAATTAAAATTTTCCACGGGATACGTCTTAGTAATACTCGTGTGGTTTCCCCTACTCCTGGCTTTATAAAATGAACATTATCAATTCCAAATTCCTCTTGAATTGCTTGAACGGATCTCATGCCTTTCCAAGTAATCGAAGGAGATACTCTTTCTAAAAGTTGTTGTTCAATCTCTTTTTGTACTTTCTCAAAACAAGTAGCTATACGATCTATGTACAAATTTGACACATCTGCATCTTCTAACTCTTTATAATATTTCGCCCCATGAAAATCCCTTTCATCCATGAACTTCAAATTCAACACAGTCCGACTTACTAAGCCAGATACAGTTGAATTTAAACAAGCAGATGGAATTAAGAAATCTGAACGTGTTCCAAAAATAGCTGCACAGTGTCCTGGATCAGCCAATACAGCTAAATTTGCGTTCAATTGTTCTTTATGATTAGCATTGAAATTTTGACATGCCTGTAACAATTCCTTTGTGATGGCACCTTTGCCTGTCCATCCATCAATAAATTGAATACATGCTTGAGGATGCTTTGCAATTATATAACGAATGGCTGTCTCATCTATCCCTCTGCCACGAATAATGGAAATTGAATAATGAGGTACATTAATACTATAGCGCATTTCTATATAACGTTTAATCAAAATGCCGATTGGTGTACCAGCCCTCGCTAAACTTACAAGAACTAAATGTTCTAAACCTCTTTGTACTATAATTTGTTCCGCTACAACCCCAACAGCAATTGCAATGCGCTCTGCATAAGCTTCTAAAGTTTTGTAAAAAAGCTCCATATATGCTTCGGATGGATGAAATTCGACTGGTAGCATTTCAGAATAATGCGTACCTGATTGGATTAAGCTTTCACGTTTTTCATTATCTAGTTCAAGTACAACATTACTAATATCACGTAATAAAAAAACAACATCCTCTGACGTATAGCTTCCCATTTTATCTGGCTGCACCATCATGCCCATGATTCTACCTCCAATTCATGCATACAAATAACGTAAATTTTTGCTTTAATCACAGATTGTAATGCTTGTACACTTTGTAATATAGCTTCTCTACTTGCTATACGTTCCACTATTAAAAAAAGTTCCGTGTAAGGGTGACTTTGTACATTATATAAATAATTTTCAATGCCATTATTTTCAGGGCATTCAAAAGCTATTTTTTCTGAAATCGTATATTCCGTATCATCTGTACAATAAATAGGGCTACGGGTTGTAGATTGAAAATAAACATCCTCTCCTAAATGAGCAGCAATTTGCATAGGCACATACATAAATTCACCTGTGCCAATCACTAGTAATGGTCCATCTGTTCGTAGCTTTTTTAATTGATTGGCAATTACCATTATTTCATCCTTTTGTTTTAAATGCTGTTCTGAAGTTAACATAAATCTCCCAGTGGCTAACATGTAGGGTTGACTATTTTCTAAACCATTCTCAGCAATAGAACGATAATATTTACGATCAATCGGCTCCTTTATGGATATTAACTCCATATCTTGTGTCATATTTTTCGTTAAGTCTACATGTTCACTTGGTAAAAGAGGTGTACCATTACAACTAAAGTGTCCACACATAATCGCAATAAAATCAATGGAGATGTTCCATTGATTCTCTAATTGTTTAAAAATCCCTTGCTGCTGTTCAGATCGCCAATCTAAAATTGATAGCACTGTATAGTGCTTAACTAGAGGAAATTTCTCTCTTAACGATGCAATAATATTCACCACTGTATTTCCTGTAGTAATTTCATCATCGATCAATACAATACGCTTAGCTTGTAACAATTTTTCAGGTTCTAAAGTATAAATTCGATGACTAGTTGCATGTGAATGTTCCTCTTCAAATGTCACAAATGGCTCAATATCAGGTATTATTTCTCGTGTCGTATGAATATACGCCGCATTCGAAAGAAACGTATTAAAGACAGCATGACCAAGTGCTGTCGCAGTCTCTGCAAACCCGATAAACAATGTTTCCTCAGGCAACTCTAAATTTGGTTGTAAAGCATCCTGTCCATTACGCTCTTTTAGTGCATATACAATTTTTTCAATGCCATTTATTTCTTCATCAACAACCCTCCGATAATACATCATTGCTAGAAGTGTTCCTGTAAGTAATGGTATTTGTGGTCTAACAGCTAAATGCTTTCCTAAAACTGTACTGACAAATAAAAATTGTCTTTTCTTATTAATACGAGCAGCCATTTTAAATAAATCCGATAATGCAAAGTTATGCGGATTTTGTGTGATCGAAATGTCAATTTCGTAGTTTTGCATAATATTTAGCCTATTTTTTAGTTGTTGCATAGATATTACCTCCAACATCTTGATTTAATAATAGAGATGCAAAATCTACTGATTCATGATAAACACCATATAAATGCGCTTGGCGTAAAATTCGTTGTGCCCATCTCATATGAGGTTTTATTTCGTTCATTTTATTTGCATAGTGACTTTTTAAAACACCTTTTTGACCATCGTTATTTTCTACGATACTCATGGCATCTAAATATTCTTCATAAGAAATAACATATAATGCATGGACAACACGAACATGGCTTGGGTGAATGACCGTTTTTCCTACAATACCATTTTGCCTATCCATCAGCACTTCCTTCATTAAGCCATCTAAGCATTCGTCCAATAATGCTTTCCGTGTATCCATCGCTCCTTTTTCGCTAAAAGGGGTCATTCTTAATGTCGGCTTTAATATACGGTGATTACTAAAATACTCCCATACAGGTCCAGAAATCACAAAGCCATCTTCTTCACGCCCTAGCACATTGACAATATCCCCCAGACAATCTCGAATAAGGCTTATATCATAAATCGTCGAATCCATGCGACGACGAATACCATATATCCCACAAAAATCAGTTGCACCAATACGTACGTTTAATACACTATGTCTATATTTATGTAAAACTTCTTTAATGGAAAATAACGCTTCCATTCGAGACTCCTTATATAGGATCTCACGACTCTCCAAAATCGGCATACCATATAACGTTAAATTATAGTCCTGAGCCGTTTGCTCCAGTAATTCAAAATATACTGCTCCTTGAACTGCTGTAAATTTAGGAAACACATAACCAGTTAATACTTCTTGTCGCTCACCTAACGTATTTGTTAATAGTTTAAACTGCTTGACATCACGTACACGAATAAATATAAGAGGTAGATTTTGTGGTAGAATTTGTTTACTGCTATAAAGCATAAATAACTCACTGATATCGTCTATTAATTTTGCTTCACATTCTGCTAATTCTGCATCCCCTACTGCATCCTCTAGGTCTATAACAATTGATGTCAGCTCTTTATATTTTTGATTTTGAATTAAATCTACGATGTTGGGCATAGATGCCGGCATATACAATGTAGCACCTAAAGCATATGCCAAAATTTCTGGTGCTTCCCATTTAGTAAAAGGCTGTGGCTTTTTATAGAAAATCCTTTCTGCTGCTGTTTCAAAATGTTGCATCTAATCCTCTCCTCGAAAAAAAGCTTGAACTATTGTAAAAAAAGCACTGCATTAGCCTGTTTCTTACAGACTAATACAGTGCCGCGGTGTTACATAGCTGTTTTCTTATTCATCTTGTGTACAACAAATGTTAATAAGAAGGCCAAAATTAAAATAGCAAAGAATATTTCATGTGATAG
The DNA here is from genome assembly GCF_044761885.1 of Lysinibacillus sp. NPDC097231. Taxonomy (NCBI): domain Bacteria; kingdom Bacillati; phylum Bacillota; class Bacilli; order Caryophanales; family Bacillaceae; genus Lysinibacillus; species Lysinibacillus sp. NPDC097231. Next base: position 15,346 of record NZ_JBIWDH010000043.1, read on the forward strand.
ATGGAAACCAAAAATACTTGCAAACATTTTTAAGGAAATAATTAAAATTAAAATATAAGCAGTTGTTTCAAGCTCCGGTACTCGCTCAATTAATGCTAGGAAAACACCAGCGATTGTTCGCATCATAATAATCCCTAATACTCCACCTAACAATAGAACCCATACTTGATCTGAAATCGCAAAAGCCGCCAGAATAGAATCTACTGAAAAGGCAACATCCATTAATTCAACTGAGATTACTGTTGCCCAGAAAGTACCGAATACTCGGACCATCCAGCCATTCTTCTTAAACTCTATTGCTCCGTCCTCTTCATCGCTCTTATTTTTAAAATGTACTATTACGAGCCACATTAAGTAAGCAGCGCCTAAGATCTTAACAATTGAGAACTTGACAAGATATACTCCTACACCTATGAAAATAAAACGGAAGAAATACGCTCCAAACATCCCATACATAAGCGCTTTTTTTCGTTGATTTTGCGGCAGATGCTTAACAAGTACGGCTAATACTAATGCATTATCAGCTGAAAGAAGCCCCTCCATAATGATTAGTGAAAAAATAAGCCCCCATGCTACAGGATCTGTTAATACCTTTCCCCACATTTGCCAGTTAAAAAACTGTGCATATGTATTTAATATCTCATTAATAACGTCCAACTAAGTTCCTCCATCATCTATCGATCTAAATTATTGTAGTCCATATGCATTTACTAATGCTCCCAATCCACCTTGATAACCTGAGCCAACCGCAGCAAATTTCCATTCGCCATTATGACGGTATAGCTCACAAAATACAACAGCTGTTTCAATACTGAAATCCTCACCTAAATCATAGCGTAGCACTTCTGCACTTGTATCTTCATTCGTTAAACGAACATATGCATTTAGTACTTGTCCAAAGTTTTGGGAACGTGCTTCTGCATCGTAAATTGTAACTGTTACAACAATCTTTTCAATTTGTGGAGATACTTGCTTTAAGTTTACAAGAACTTTTTCATCGTCTCCATCTCCCTCACCTGTACGATTATCACCAGTATGCACTACTGACTGATCGGGGCTTGTTAAATTATTATAGAAGATAAAGTCTTGCTCACTACGGCATTTTCCTGACGCATCTAGTAAGAATACAGAAGCATCTAGGTCAAAGTCATGCCCGCCATCGAATTGTTTCACATCCCAACCTAATCCAATTCCAACATTATTTAAACCAGGATCTTGCTTTGTTAAATCAATACGTTGCCCTTTACTTAATTGAATACCCATTATAAAATCTCCCTTCTTGTTTAAAAAATAATACGTTAGTTTACATCCAAGCCATAATCGTTACAAAGAGCGGCCAATCCACCTTGATAGCCTGCACCTATTGCATTAAATTTCCATTCACCGTTATGTCGATACAGTTCACCAACAACGATTGCTGTTTCAATACTGAAATCTTCACCTAAATCATAACGAATAATTTCTTCACTTGTTTGTTCATTTACAATACGAATATAGGCATTAGACACCATACCGAAGTTTTGGTTGCGTGCATCTGCTTCATGGATAGTTACAGTAAATGCTAGTCGTTGTATGTGTGCTGGCACTTGAGTTAAAGCTACCTTCACAACTTCATCATCTCCATCGCCGACACCTGTTAAATTATCACCTGAGTGTACAATAGAGCCATTTCCACCTGTAGTATTGTTGTAGAAGATAAAATCATTTTGATCTGATACTTTTCCTGTATCAGCAAGCAAAAATACAGATGAATCTAAATCAAAATCATGTCCACCATCATATTTATTTGTATCCCAACCAAGACCAACAACTACATTTACTAACCCTGGATTCGTTTTTGTTAAATCTACTTTTTGGCCTTTTTGCAATGAAACACCCATTATACTGTTCCTCCAATATTTTTATAATTATTGATATCTTCTAACTACATCGCCAAGCTTAATATCATTAGTACCGGAGCCTACAGCTGCGAACTTCCACTCATTATTATGACGATAAATCTCACCACAGATAAGCGTTGTTAGGTTAGAGTAGTTATCTGTTAAATTATAGCGAATTAACTCGTTTCCTGACCTGTCATCAAACACGCGAATATAGGCATTTTTAATCAATCCAAAGTGCTGATTACGTGCAGCTGCATCATAGATATTAACAACGAACACAAGTTTGTTATACTGCGTAGGCACTGAGTTTAAGTCAACTGTAATTACTTCATCATCTCCGTCGCCGTCGCCTGTTAAATTATCACCTGAATGTCGAATAGAGCCACAATTACTTGTTAATTTTCCGAAGTAAACGACATCATCACCTGCTATAACCTTATCATTCTGTAGCATTAATACTGAAGCATCACAGTCGATATCCCTGCCACTTCCACCTGCACTCCCACCAGAAAATATTTTTCCGAAAAAGCCACCACTTTTTTCTTGACCAATTGGGTCCCAACCTAAACCAACTTTAATACTAGTTAGGTTAGCATTACCTTTTGTTAAATCGACACGTTGCCCTTTTTGTAAATTAATTCCCAACAAAAACACCCTCCTACGAATTGCATTTATTTTACTTTCACCGTAATATTATGTACAAAATACACTAATCTATTTCCATTTAATAGATTAATAGGAAGTTCAATCTTATTTGATTTTAACTATACAAAAAATATATAATTTCAACAAAAATTGACTTTTTCCATATCTTAAGTCTACTGTAATATTACAAGAAATTCAATTAATTCAATTAATAGATTTGGTAAATTCAATCATCTGTTACTTTATTCTAACTTAAAGCTTTAAAATATCATGCCGCTATAGAAAAAAGAGGCTTAAACATAAGTATTTTTTTAAAAAGTTAAAAAATTAACATCAGAAAAGCGCGAGAAATCAACGTTTCTAAAATTGATTTCTCGCGCTTTTTTAAAGTTTTTGATTGTTCCAGCCTCATCTAACATCTATTAGCTTTTCATTTTCGGGTCAAGCGCATCACGTAGGCCATCACCCATTAGATTAAAACCAAGAACCGTTAACATAATAGCCAAGCCTGGGAAAATCATCGTCCACGGTGCCTTTATTAAATAGATACGGGCATCTGCAAGCATTTTCCCCCATTCTGGTGCTGGTGCTTGTGCGCCTAATCCAAGGAAGCCTAACGCTGCCGCTTCGATTATCGCTGTTGCAATGGCTAATGATCCTTGTACGATAATTGGCGTCATTGAGTTTGGTAAAATATGCGAGAATAATATTCGCGAATCACGCATTCCAACTGCTTTTGCTGCCACGATATACTCCTCTTCCTTTACACTCAATACTTTCGAACGAATTAAACGTCCAAAGTTCGGGACGTTAATAATGGCAATAGCAATTAATGCATTTTGTAATGAAGGACCAAGCACTGCTACAACTGCAATAGCTAGTAAAATACTAGGGAATGCTAACATAATATCAAATAAACGTGAAATAATTGTATCAATCCATCGTCCATAATATCCTGCGATTATACCGAGTAAACTACCTACGATAACTGACAAAACAACTGAAAAAAAGCCTACCCACAAAGAAATCTGGGCCCCATGTATCACTCTAGACAAAATATCCCGACCAAAGTCATCTGTTCCAAACCAATGCTCACTGGATGGTGCTAATAAACGTTTTGATAAATCTTGCTCATTACTACCTTCAGGAGCAATCATCGGGCCAGCTATAGCTAGTAAAATGAAAAATAGTACAATGCCTGCGCCTATTAGGGAGATTTTGCTCTTTTTAAAGCTACGCCAGCCTTCTCTCCAAGGACCTGCCGCACGTTCACGACTTGGTGCTACCTCGGTTTTTATTTCTATCGCTCCAGTCATTTTCGCTTCTCCCCTCTATTTGTATTTAATTCGTGGATCAATAACTGTATACAGTAAATCCACAATCAAGTTAATCATGATGAAAATAAAAGCAACTACTAAAATACCAGATTGAATAACAGGATAATCCCGGAAGCCAATAGCATCATAAATATAGCGACCAATTCCAGGCCAACTGAAAATGGTCTCTGTTAAAATGGCACCGCCAAGCAGTAATCCTGTTTGCAAGCCGATTACTGTTAACACTGGTATAATTGCATTTTTCAAGGCATGCTTATAAACTACAACAAACATTTTTTGCCCCTTTGCTCTTGCAGTACGAACATAGTCAGAGCGCATTACTTCAAGCATTGAAGACCTAGTTATCCTTGCTATAATCGCCATTGGAATTGTTGCTAGCGCCATCCCTGGTAAGACTAATCGCTTTAATACCTCAATAAATTGATTAAAACTTCCTTGTATAAGCGTATCTAATAAATAAAAATGAGTAATGGCGGTGACGGGATTCCGAACATCCGCTCGACCAGTTGCCGGGAACCAGCCAAGCTGATTACTAAATGCCCATTGCTCCATTAAACCAAGCCAAAAAACTGGAACAGACACTCCAATTAAGGCAACAACCATTGCTACATAATCGAACCATGAATTTTGGAACCATGCGGAAATAATGCCTGCATTTACACCAACTATTACGGCGATAATCATTGCAAATATCGCTAGCTCTGCTGTTGCTGCTAAGTATGGGAATATTTCTTGTGATACGGGTAGTTTAGTCCGCAATGACACCCCTAAATCACCCTGAAAAATACCGCCTAAATAATTAAAATATTGTGTATACCACGGCTTATTTAATCCTAAACTTGCGTTTAATGCTTCGACCGCCTCTTTCGTTGCCTGTTGTCCTAAAATTACTTGTGCTGGATTACCAGGGATTGCACGAATTAACATGAAAACGATAAAAGTCATTCCAAGCAAAACTGGGATTAATTGAAACACACGTCTTCCCATATAGTGAAGCATCTTCTTCACCTCTCTGTTATTTTCATAATATACTTTTGCATGAAAAGCATTGAAGTCTTTGTACATACTGTAGAAAGGGTCAGCTTTTAGAAAACGGTTTTAACGTTTAGATGATTCGTCTTTCATACAGAAAAAAATATTCTTATCCTGTAAAAAGAATCCGCAAGATTTCTACGGCTTACCCGCAGAAAAGCAAGCAGATTCTTTAATTTCCTCAATTAAATTAGTTAATTCAAAAGACTATTGAATATCTACTGCATCTAAGCGGTCAGAACCTGTTGGATGAGCAATATAATTCTTTACTTTACTGTTAGCAGCTAAAATTGGGATTGAGTGAGCAAGTGGAACCCATGGAGCATCCCCAGAGATTATCACTTGAGCTTGCTTATAAAGTTCATTGCGCTTGTTTTCATCAGTTTCACTTTGAGCTTCAACTAATAGTTTGTGTAACTCTTGATTATCATAGAATGTATAGTTGTTAGAACCAATGTTATCACCGTCTAGTAAAGTATAAAGGAAGTTATCCGCATCTCCGTTATCACCTGTCCAACCAAGTAAAAACGCATCAGCTTCACCATTTTGAGCTTTTTCTAAATACGTAGCCCATTCAAAAGATACAATTTTAGATTTTATGCCCACATCCTCTAAGTTCTTTTGAATAGCTTCCGCCACTTTTTGACCGTCAGGCATGTATGGACGTGGAACTGGCATAGCCCATAGCTCGATTTCTTTGCCATCATAGCCAGCCTCAGCTAATAATGATTTTGCTTTTTCAGGATCATACGTATACCCTGTAACCTCATCGTTGTAGCCTGAAATTACTGGAGGCATAGGATTTTTCGCTGGCTCCGCTAATCCTTCATAGAATGCATCTACTAATGCTTGCTTATTGATTGCGTAGTTTACTGCTTGACGAACTTTTACATTATCAAATGGAGGTCGAGTAACTGTTAAACCTAGATAACCAACGTTCATAGATGGACGTTCGATTAACTGTAAATTCGAATTACCTTCAATTGTTGCTTTATCAGACGGACTTAAACCATCGGCTACATCAATATCGCCGTTCGTTAAATCATTTAAACGTGCAGAGTTATCTGTAATTGAACGGTAAATTACTTTATCTAATTTTGGTAAACCATCAATATAGTAGTCTGGGTTTTTCTCAATTGTTATCGAATCATTACGTACCCAGCTTACAAATTTGAATGGACCTGTACCTACTGGATTTGAAGATAGCCCTTCTTCATCTGCTTCAAAAGCTGTCGGAGAAGCAATTCCAAAAGGAGACATTGCTAGATTTTTCAGGAAAGGTGCCTGTGGTTGGCTAAGCTTGAACACAACAGTATTGTCACCTTCAGCAGTAACTGATTCTATAATTTGCTTGTCACCCACTACAAATTGTGAGCTAAAATATGGATGTTTATCAGCACCTGATTTCCAACGCTCAACATTTTTAACAACTGCCTCTGCATTGAAATCAGTGCCATCATGGAATTTTACACCTTCTTGAAGCTGGAATGTGTATGTTAATCCATCATCCGATGCTTCCCAAGATTTTGCCAATCCTGGTTGAATTGTTACATCTTGCTCGCCGAAATTTACTATTGTTTCATATATATTTGCAGTAACAGTGAAGGATTCACCATCAGTCACAACTGCAGGGTCTAGTGCTACTGAATCTCCACCACGACCATAAACTAATATTTTTGGTTCACCACTGCCAGCTGTATCGCCACCAGTTGTCGTATCTTTACTACCTGTATCCTTTGTATCTGAGCCACCACAAGCTGCTAAGATTGTCGAGAGAATAAGGAGTAGCATTACACCCAAAGACCAAAGCTTTTTTTTCTTCATTGAATTTCCCCCTATGTTTTTTTATATCATTGAATGTTGGATTGCCTCATAGAGATGGCAAGCAACATAATGACCCGGTTTCACTTCTTGCATTTTTGGAACGACTTGAGAACATTCTTCCTTTTTAAAAGGACATCTCGTATGGAAAGTACACCCACTTGGTGGATTCGAAGCACTTGGAATATCTCCAGAAATAATGAGCTGTTCACGCTCAAATGTAGGATCTGGCACAGGAACTGAAGAAAGCAGTGCCTGTGTATATGGGTGAAGTGGCTCAGCATATAAATCTTCACTTGCTGTTAGCTCTACTAACTTCCCTAAATACATCACACCTACACGATTACTTATATGGCGCACAACCCCTAAATCATGGGAGATAAAAATATAAGTTAGCTTTAATTCCTTTTGTAAGCTTTGCAATAAATTCAATACTTGTGCCTGTATGGACACATCGAGTGCAGAAACAGGCTCATCCGCAATAATTAGTCGTGGGTTTGTCATAAGTGCACGAGCAATACCAATCCGCTGTCTTTGACCACCACTAAATTGGTGAGGATAACGCTTTATATGATACTCATTTAATCCAACAATCTCGAGAAGCTCCAATACCTTCTGTTTGCGTTCCTTGGCATTACCCATTCCATGAACAATCAGAGGCTCCTCTAATATTTTTCCAATATTATGTCTCGGATTCAACGATGCGTACGGATCTTGGAAAATCATTTGAATATCTCTGCGGGCTTTACGCATTTCATTATTGGATAATTCTGAAATCATTTTACCTGCAAATTCTATGTTTCCGTCTGTTGGTTCAAGCAATCGCATTAAAAGTCTGCCCGTCGTAGATTTGCCACACCCTGACTCACCTACAATACCTAACGTTTCCCCTTCAAATACTTCAAAGGAAACATCATCCACTGCCTTTACATTACCAACCTGAGTATTAAGGACGCCCTTACGAATGGGGAAATATTTTTTTAAACCATCAACTTTCAACAACACTTTCGACATGATGCTCCACCTCCTGTTTCTCTAGTAAAAAACATCTCGATTTATGCTGCTCTGCTGCCTCAAATAAAGGTGGTGTTTCTTGTAAACAACGTTCCATCGCAAATTCACAGCGTGCTGCGAAACGACAACCTTCCTGAATACTTCCTGGCTTAGGTACGCTACCTGGTATAGAGTACAGATTGTCCTTTTTATAACGCATATCAGGTACAGATTTAATGAGTCCCTGTGTATATGGATGTTTCGGATTAGTGAATATTTCCTGTATGGGTGCTTCTTCAACAATCTGACCAGCATACATCACAATAACACGCTCGCAAGTTTCTGCTACAACGCCTAAATCATGTGTAATTAATAAAACAGCTGTATTCAAACGTTTATTTAAATCTTTCATAAGCTGTAAAATTTGCGCTTGAATCGTAACATCCAGTGCAGTTGTTGGCTCATCAGCAATCAATACCTTCGGATCACAGACAAGTGCCATTGCAATCATGACCCTCTGACGCATTCCACCCGATAACTGATGAGGGTAATCTTTTAATAATTCCTCAGCACGCGGTAAGCCTACAAGCTTCATAATTTCAACTGCTCTTGCAACAGCTTCTTTTTTCGACCATTTAGGATTATGAATTAAAATAGCTTCTTTTAGCTGATTCCCAATTGTAAATAAAGGATTTAAGGAAGTCATGGGCTCTTGGAAAATCATCGCCACATCTTTTCCACGAATTTTCTGCATTTGTTTATCAGATAATGTTGCCAGGTTTTTGCCATCTAATAGTATCTCTCCACCCGTTATTTTTCCAGGTGGTGATGGTATTAACCCCATAATGGATAGTGATGTGACACTTTTACCGCTTCCCGATTCCCCAACAATCCCCAATATTTCTCCTTCATGCACAGAAAAATCGATATCATCTACGGCAGGAATTTGTCCATCGTCTGTAAAAAAGGTTGTTTTTAAACCTTTTATTTCTAGCAGCTTTTTCCTCATGCTCAATCGCCCACCCTATCTAATATTTTACTTAATTACATAATTCTTTAAATATAATACACTAACTATCACTAAATTCCCTATTTTCAGATAATTCTAACTAAAAAATATCTCTCTTTCAATCATTATTATTCTGCAATTAACGGTAATTTTCTACATGATTCGATTTTGTAATAATTTTATGTTATTAAATGATAGTATTTTACAAAAATCATAAAAAAATAGCCTCCCACTCGTACTTGAATGGAAGGCTAATGTTTTATTTAGTACTACTTTTCAATCTAAATGTTGGACTTGGAATAAATTATAATAAGTTCCTTGTCTATCCATTAACTGCTCATGCGTACCACTTTCAATTAATTGACCATGATCTATAACTAAAATTTTATCAGCATGTGTAATTGTAGAAAGTCGGTGAGCAATAATAATTGTTGTACGTTCATGCGCAAGTACATCTAATGATTCTTGAATAAGTGCCTCACTTTCTAAATCTAATGCAGAGGTTGCTTCATCTAGTATTAAGATAGGTGGATTTTTTAAAAATACACGAGCGATAGCTACACGCTGCTTCTGACCACCCGATAACTTCACACCACGTTCACCGACCTTTGTGTCATAACCATTTGGTAAGCTCATGATAAAATCATGTGCATTTGCAGCCTTGGCGGCAGCAATTACCTCTTCGTCGGTAGCATCTGGCTTGCCCATTAAAATATTTTCTTTTACTGAATCACTAAATAAAATATTATCCTGTAAGACGATTCCAATTTGAGAACGCAAGGAATGTAATGTCACGTCTCGAACATCATGTCCATCAATATACACTATCCCACCTGTTGTGTCATAAAATCGAGGAATTAAACTAATAATGGTTGATTTACCTCCACCACTCATTCCTACAAATGCAACTGTCTCTCCAGGACTAATAGTGAAATTGATATTGTTTAAAATCTGCGAGCCCTCTGCTTCATATTGAAAGTTCACATTGTCAAAGCGGACTTCACCCTTTACCCGAGGTAGCTCTAACGCATTAGCCTTGTTTTTTACTTCATAAGGCTCGTCTATTAATTCAAACATTCGATCCATTGATGCAATTGACTGTGTTAACATCGTTGATGAACTTACAAGACGACGGAGTGGACCATAAAGTCGTTCGATATAGGCAATAAAGGCAACCATCGTCCCGACTGAAAGAGGACTATTAATAACCTGATAACCCGCATAAGCAATTACTAGGAGGGGTGCTACATCAGTAATTGTATTCACCACTGCAAAAGATTTCGCATTCCATTTCGTATGATCTAGTGCCTTCTCTAAAAACTCACCATTTGCTTCATCAAATAATTTTTGTTCATGCTTTTCTAGCGTAAAGCTTTTTATAATACTCATTCCAGCTACACGTTCATGCAAATAACTTTGCACACCTGCAAGTGCTTGCGATCGTTTACGTGTTAAATCCCGAAGTTTACCAAAAAAGTACTTCACACTAAATGCATAGAATGGGAGGGCAACTAATGCTACGAGTGTAAGCTTAACATCCATCGCAAGCATAATACCGATTGCAATGACAATTGTCGCTAGGTCGAGCCAAACATTCATCAAGCCTGTCATGATAAAGTTTTTTGTTTGTTCCACATCATTAACCACTCTTGATATAACATCGCCAGCTCTTGTATTTGCATAGTATCTTAAACTTAGTCGCTGCAAATGCGCATATATTTGTTTCCGAATATCAAAAAGCACCTTATTACTGACATGTTGAGCAAAATATTGGCGGTAATACTCAATCGGTGGTCGAATGATAAAGAATACAATGATCGTACCACCTAACCAATAAAACAGTTCTTTTGTCTTTTCTGCATCCGTCAGATGATCTGCACCGATAATATCATCTAATACAATTTTAATGAGCAATGGGATAAATAACGGAATCGCAAATTTCACTATACCAATTAAAATCGTTAAAATAATTTCCCATGTATATGGTTTTACAAATCTCATATAACGTTTTATACTACCCAATTTATGATCACATCCTTTTAAAAAGCCTTACTTTTGTGTAAATTACGCAAATGAAAGGTGTATTTCATCTCATCCAACATGAAACACCTCATATTCACTTCGCAACATAAAAAGAAACAGACATCCACAACTGAATGCCCTAACGTATTATAGCAATATTTCGCTTGAAGTACAGTTAATTCAGCTTTATCACTAACTATTTTATAACTGCTTATTTAAGACATAAAAGAGGCTGGGACAAAAAGAAAAATGTTAGACCGATTTTATTTCGACCTAACATTTTTTTGATTTAGGAAGGAACACTCTACTCATTGAAGCGAAAAAGTTATTATCTATTTTCGCTATTTTTTAAAATAATCGAGTTCTGTCCCAGCCTCTATGAACAATCATCTGCTTGCATATCGAGCTGAAACTTATAACGATTTGTCCAGGCATCGATGAAATCAGGTGCAAAGGGTCCCCTTTTTTGTTGAATCCAGCTAATTAATTTATCGACATTGCGCTTTAAAATTTTATCTATGACATCTGGATAAGACATTTCCTTACGATGCAGCTCATATTCATCCTCATCTAAGAGTGAATAAGACATATCAGGGAAAACTTTAATGTCTAAATCATAGTCAATATATTTAATGGCATTATTATCGAAAACAAATGGTGAGCTTAGATTACAATAATAATACACACCGTCCTCACGTAGCATGCAAATGATGTTAAACCAGTGCTCCGCATGGAAATAACAAATAGAAGGCTCTCTCGTTAGCCACGTTCGACCATCGGATTCTGTCACAAGTGTCCGCTCATTCGCACCGATAATGATATTTTTCGTTCCTTTTAAAATTGTTGTTTCTTGCCAAACACGGTGGATACGGCCATTGTGCTTATAACTATGTATTTGTATCGTTTCTCCTTCTACCGGTATTGCCATCTTTGAAGCCCACCTTTTCGTCTATGCTACCTAAATCTAGCAGTCTCTAGTATATTATAGCAATGTGTACGCGAAAGGTGTAGTTAGAAAACCACAAATTTCCTTGCGTCCTTTTGAATATGTACAAAATTTCGTAATTAAAGTGAATTTATCAAAACCATAACTAAATTTGGACCTAATTTGATTATTGATCTTCTGTCCTTGCTAAACATAATTGATAAAAGAGCTGCCTTTTTAATCTTTTCGATTGTAGACAGCTCTAAGAGGTAAATGCAATTATGCAATTACAAAGTGTTATTCACCAAGGTCTTGGTTAGTTTGGTTGAAATTACCCGAAGCTTGAGCTTTCTTTTGCTCTGCTTTAGCATTTTGCTTTTGCACTTCGTTTACGTCTGTTTCATAACCAAATTCTTCACTTTGACGTTGCATGTTTTTATTCGGTTGGAAATTCGGTTGTTGGTTATTTTGCTTTTTCATCATTCATTCACCTCCACGCTAATTATTGTGTACCGAGGTGAATGCTTTTATGCTCATAAATTTTTTATTTTAATTTTTTATGGCTTGCCAAATTTTTAGCATTGGTACTGGCATCGGTAATAGTTCTATCTGTTCGCGAGTCAGCCATTCGCCCTTTTCTGTAGAATTACATTTCATAAAATAGCTATTTATATGCCATGTTAAATGTGAAAAAACATGTTTAAAGGTTAGCAAGTCCTGTTGTGATTGAACTAATGGAGCATAGTCGTTGATAAAATTTTCTCTAGAATCTGCATCATGCTCAATCATCGGAAACTGCCATAGATTAGCTAGCAGTCCTTCTGCTGGACGTTGTTCCATTAGAATACGACCTTCGTCATCTTCACATACAAGGACATCATATGTGATATGCTTCATCTTTACTTTTTTAGTTTTGTTAGGTAGTTTTTCTGGCTCACCTTCATTAAATGCAATACAATATTCCCGAACTGGACACAATAAGCACTTAGGTGAAGTAGGTGTACAAATAAGTGCACCAAGCTCCATTAAACCTTGATTGAATGACGATGCATTTGCAGAATCTATAAGTTCTTCAACTGCAGCTTCAAAAACCTTTTTTGTCTTTGGCACTGCTATATCATCATGAATATGGAGCACACGACTTAAAACACGCATAACATTGCCATCAACTGCATGTTCGGGTTTATTATAGGCAATACTTAAAATAGCTCCAGCAGTATATGGGCCTACACCTTTTAATTTTGAAATTTCATGACGATTATCAGGGACTATCCCACCGTAGTTTTCTAATACCTCGCGAACTCCGGCTTGTAGGTTACGAGCACGGGAATAATAGCCGAGACCTTCCCAATGCTTCAATAAATATTCTTGTGGTGCTTCCGCAAGTAATTCCAATGTTGGGAAACTTTCCATAAAACGATTGTAATAAGGAATAACTGTATCGACACGTGTTTGTTGTAGCATCACTTCCGATACCCAAATTTTATAAGGGTCCTTCGTATGTCTCCAAGGTAAATCACGTTTCTCAACATTAAACCATTCGACTAAAGATTGTCGAAATTCTGTTACATATGGATAATTCACAGTGACCTCCAACGTCTTTACGATTTAATTTATGGTAAAAAGGGTATACAATTAAGAAAAGATCATCTGTGTGAAACGACAAAAAACGCGTATTGTAGAATTCAGCACAAATGTCTTATTTAAGTAAATATCAGTATTACGTATTTTTGAAATATACTGTATGCAAATTGTACTCTATTTGAATGCATACTAGGAGTGGATATTTTTGGATTCAGGCACACATTTCGTTATGGGTATAGCCCTCGGAGGTCTTGCTTTAGCCGATCCTGTGGTCGCAGATCATTCAATGACCTTTGCCGCAGTAATGGCAGGTACAATTATTGGCTCACAGGCACCTGATGTTGATACAGTTTTAAAACTGCGCAATAACGCAGTTTATATTCGACATCATCGAGGAATTACACACTCACTACCAGCTGTAGCTATTTGGCCCATCTTAATTACAGCAGTTCTAGCATTTATTATTCAAGACGCAAATGTGTTTCATTTATGGCTTTGGACATTTTTAGCAGTAGCACTTCACGTCTTTGTAGATATTTTCAATGCTTATGGTACACAAGCATTGCGACCTTTCTCTAGAAAATGGGTGGCACTTGGTGTCATTAATACATTTGATCCTATTATTTTTTCACTACATTGTCTTGGCATCTTACTATGGGCTTTTGGTGCAAATCCAATTTGGATATTTAGCAGCATGTATCTCATTATTATCGTTTACTATATTTTACGTTTCGCTGTCCAAAAGGCAGTAAAAAATGCTGTACACCATACCATTCAGGATGAAGAATATGTAATTGTAGCACCTACAATGCGATTCTTTCATTGGCGAATTGCAGCAAAATCAAAAACACATTATTACGTTGGCCGTGCTTATGGGCGCACGGTTAATATTTACGATAAATTTGAAATAAAACCTTTACCAAAAACACTTCTTGTTGAAACAGCAATGAAAGATCCCAATCTCGCAGCATTCGTATCATTCTCGCCATTGTATCGTTGGGAAATTTCAGAGCTAGAAAATGACTTAACTGAATTGAGATTAATTGATCTTCGTTATCGCAGTGATAATCGCTATCCTTTCGTCGCTGTCGCTCATTTAAACGATGACAATGAAATTATTACCTCATATACTGGATGGATTTTTACAGAAGATAAACTTCAAAGGAAATTACAAATTGGAGCAAGTAATTAAAAATCCATTAAGAATGAAACCCTGACCAATGTTGGTCAGGGCTTTACTATTGCAACATATCATCACTAGCATCAAGTAAATGTGCATATTTAGGATTGCGCCCCGCAAATGTATGCAGTTTATCACCATAGCTTGTGATTAATTGGCGCACCAAATTTTCTGTGTAATCAGCCCCGCGGTAGTCATAACCGGCTTTTGCAGAAGTTGATTCAATATCACTCCATAAAAGCTCAACCCATACACGCGCACGCCCTACTGACATTTGAGGGTTTTTTGCAAGTAACTCAGCTGTTAGTTTTTCAATTTTTTCTTCCATTTTATTTGGCCACCTTTAAAGGAGAAAGTATCGAAACAGGTAGGGCTTCTTGATATTTTTCGCCCCCTAAGCGATGTCCCCATGCAAAACGTCCTTTTAAATAATCCACTTGGAAAAATTCATTTTCAGAGCCGTCAATACGATACATTTCTCCAGGAGTTATTGTATCCAAATCTACTAAATAGGCAGCTGCCATTAAAGCCTTACGCTCGTACACAGCAAACTCATTAAGGATTCCTAGCTGTTCCGCCTTACGTGCTTTTTCCTTTAGCATGGCTATTTCTTCACGTAATTCATGCTCTGACATAACAGCATAATTTTTTTCGTTCATTCCTCATTCTCCTTCTCTTCTATAAAACGATCTATTATCTCTATAGGAAAACCCTTTTGATAGAGCGCCTGCTTTATTTTCATTTTCATTTCATAACCAGTATACTTCGACGAGTACTTTTTCCAAACTTTTTCGCCTTGTGCTTTAAGAAGATGATGCCACTCATCTTCATCTTGCTCCATCTCTATTTGACTTAGCACCTCATCTACAATAGTAAAAGAATAACCTTTTCGCATAAGAAAATCCTGAATTTTAGCTTTGATTTGTGTTGGTGTTTTCTTTTTTTCTGTTCGAACAACCTTTTCAGCCAGCTGTATCGCAAGTTTCACCTGTTCCTCATGACTATAAGTTGCAAGTACCTCATCCTGTAAGCTTTTATCAATCCCTTTTTTCATAAGGTCTTGTCTAATCGCTTTGGGTCCTTTTTTCATCGTAGCTTTTTTCGTATCGAGTAAAGCCTTAGAGTAAGTTTCATCATTTAAAAAGCCATATGATTTCAGTTTTTGGATGGCCTCTAGTATAACTGCTTCTCCAAATTCTAATGCCAGTAGTTTTTTCTTTACTTCATGTTCACTACGCATTTGATAAGACAAAAAATTTAACGCTTTATTAAAAGCCTTCCGAATCTCATCCTCATAGGCAATTTCTTGAATATCAAATTCTTCAAGCACTTTTCCTTTGGTTAATCCAAATTGAATAAGAATTGCTTCATCAACCGGAAAGGCATATTCCTCGTTCAAGTATATATTATATCGTTCTGGATTGTTTTTTTGACGCGCAATTTTTGTAATAATACGCATGGCAAACACCTCACTACTTTCCATTATAACATCTTTTGAGGGTATTGCTTTTTTCCAGTGGATATTCCCATGTTCGCGGGTATTTGCTTCTCTTCCGCGGGTATTTTCATGTTTCGCGCGGGTATTCGCTTCTCTTCCGCGGGTATTTTCACGTTTCGCGCGGGTATTCGCCTCTCTTCCGTGGGTATTTCACGTTTCGCGCGGGTATTCGCCTTTTTAATGGAACTAAGCATGCTTGTATTAGTATTTCAACATGTACAACCTACTGTTTTAGAAAAACATCATTCATTTATATTCCCTCATTTATAAGAACACTTATTGAATGAAATCAAGTAGGATATTTTTTTAAAAAATACACATTCTAATGAAAAAGAAAGGATGCGTTTTTATGTGGAAACAGCATATAGTAGGAGCGGTGATTGCTACTTTTATTATTGCCGCAGCAATTAGCTTTAATCCGTTTTTTGCCTCTGGTTCTGATGAACATAACTGGGGCTTTAAACGTGCAAAAAACGGTGAACAAGCAGAAGCTGGGGCACAGCTTGATCAGCTACTTGAAAAATATGGCGCTATTTATAAGGGTAAGCCTGACAAAAAAGTTGCCTATTTAACCTTTGATAATGGATATGAGAATGGCTTTACAGCAAGTATTTTGGATACATTGAAGAAGGAAAATGCACCAGCTACATTCTTTTTAACTGGTCATTATTTAGAAAGTGCTCCCGATTTAGTGAAACGTATGGTTAAAGATGGCCATTCGATTGGCAACCATTCATATGGTCACCCAAATATGGCGAGACTAACGCCAGATGGTATGCGTACCGAATGGAAAAAGCTTGATGATAAATTACGTGAACTAACAGGTATAAAACGTACAACATATGCTCGCCCACCTGAAGGAACATTTAATGCAAAATTATTAGAGGTTGGTAATGTGGAAGGTTATCGTCATATTTTTTGGTCTGTTGCCTTCAAGGATTGGGTAAGAGATCAACGTCGCGGTGCAGATTATGCGTATAATGCACTAATGGAACAGCTACACCCCGGTGCCGTCATATTGATGCATACTGTTGCGCAGGATAATGCCGAAGCTCTTCCTATGTTTATTGCAGAAGCCAAAAAGCAAGGCTATACATTTTTATCTCTCGATGACCTAGTCTTAGAATATGAAGATTTCCCACTTGCTTTGCAATCGTCCACTCCTTAGTTATAATGGGGAGATGACATTAAAGAGCAGGGACGTGGAACGCTTGACACAGCAAACAACAATGGAAGTTGGACAAAAATTTCCTCTAACAATAAAAAGACTTGGTATTAATGGTGAAGGAGTAGGCTTTTATAAGCGCAATGTCGTATTCGTAAAGGGCGCTATTCCCGGTGAAGAAATTACAGCACAAGTAACTAAAACTCAGCGAAACTTTGCTGAAGCAGAAATATTAAATATCCGCAAAGCTTCAACATATCGTCAGGAAGCACCTTGTCCAATTTACGATGAATGTGGTGGCTGTCAGCTTCAACATATGACTTATGAAAAACAACTAATTGAGAAGCGTGATATCGTTATTCAAGCATTAGAACGTTACGCTAAGCCTTTAGCTAATACAGTTGAAGTTCGTAAAACACTTGGCATGGACAATCCATGGCATTATCGTAACAAAAGTCAGTTTCAAGTACGAAAAGAGGGTAAACGTGTCTATGCAGGGCTATTTGCTGAAGGTAGCAACAAGCTGCTGAACATCAATGATTGCCTTGTCCAACATCCCATTACATCAAAAATTACAGTGGCAACTCGTAAGATTTTACAAAAATTGAATATTACAATTTACGATGGTCGTTCGCTAGATGGCTTAGTGCGTACGATTGTTGTACGCACAGGAATTCGCACTGGTGAAACACAAGTTGTGCTGGTCACAACACGTAAAGAAATTCCACATTTAGCGGAGCTCATTGAGCGTATTAAAAAAATCGACCCGAGCATTGTATCAATTGCGCAAAATATTAATCGTGAAAAAACATCGCTGATCTTCGGAGAGGACACGATTGTTCTTGATGGCAAGGAAACAATCCACGAGGAACTAGGTGAATTAGCCTTTGATTTATCTGCTCGCGCGTTCTTCCAATTGAATCCAACACAAACTGTACATCTATATGATGAAATCAAAAAAGCCGCAGCATTAACAGGTAAAGAAACAGTAGTCGATGCTTACTGCGGTGTTGGGACAATCGGTTTATGGCTGGCTGACAAAGCTAAAGAAGTCCGTGGAATGGATGTTATTCCAGAAAGTATTCAGGACGCACGTAAAAATGCAAGAAACCATGGCTTCAAGCATACTAAGTATGCAGTCGGTACAGCGGAAAGTGTCTTAGCAAAATGGCGTAAGGAAGGATTTACACCTGATGTTATTACAGTAGATCCACCTCGCACAGGTCTAGCACCAGAATTTATTCATACTGTGCTGAAGCTAAAACCAAAGCGATTTGTTTATACCTCTTGTAATCCATCAACTTTGGCGAAGGATTTACAGGAGCTATCGAAGCTATATAATGTCGAGTATATTCAACCTGTCGATATGTTTGCACAGACAGCTCAAGTGGAATGTGTGGCAAAGCTTGTATTGAAGAATAAATAATGAATAATTTTAAAGGGCGTCCTCATAATTGAAGACGCCTTTTAAAATCAAAAACAATAAAGTTTTAACTGATTCGTCGGGATAAATTAATTCCAACAAATTCAAAGTCCAAATGTTACCTGTTTACTAATATTATTTGATTTTATGATCGCTTGTCTGTATAATATCATTCTAGGTGCCAAACCTACGTGACTTGGACGGAACATCCTTGTCACGCAAAGAACGCCATAACAGCACGGATTTGCTGGGCGTTTTTTGTTTTATGAGCGGGAAGATGAGCCCCGCTCTTTTATTTTTCCAAAAATTGTGCGAAAGTTTTTAAGAAAATCTGAGAAGTGATGAGACCTACTGAGCGATTTTTCTCCTTACCCGAGCAATAATGAGACCTTCCTGAGCAGTTCTTCTACTTACCCGAGCAATAACGGGACCTTCCTGAGCAGTTTTTCTACTTACCCGAGCGATATTGAGATCTACCTGAGCAGTTCTTCTACTTACCTGAGCTATAATGAAACCTTCCTGAGCAGTTTTTCTTACTTACCCGAGCAATATTGAGACCTACCTGAGCAGTTCTTCTATTTACCCGAGCAGTATTGAGACCTACCTGAGCAGTTTCTTCTGTTTACCTGAGTGTTCTCCCTTTGAAAAACTGTGACTTTACGTTATCATTGGCCGCTTATTCTTATTTCCACCGAATAACAGTAAAACAACTGCTACCGCTAACAACAGCAATGCCACTAATAAAAGAAAGCTATAATTTTTTACATATTCTAAATATACGCCACCTAAAAATGGTCCTGTTAAGCTACCGATACTTAGGGCCATACCGCAAAGCAAATTTCCTGTTGGTAGCAGCTCCTTAGGTGTTAAATCAGCCATATAGGTAATGCCCAATGAAAACATCGAACCGACTAATGTACCCGTAAAGAAAAATGCTACAGCAACTGCCATTTGTGAATGCTCTACGAAACTGGCAATCCCAAAAATAATAGCCCCACCAAATGAGCCCACCATCAAGACATTCCGTCGTCCGACTTTATCCCCTATTGCTCCAAGTGGTACTTGTGTTATAATCCCACCAAATGTAAAGACAGATAAAATAATCGGAATGATATTAACATCGAAATCTTTACGCATCGCATAAACTGGGAACAATGCATTTAATGAAGATTCTAAAAAACCATAAACAAATGGCCCTAAAAATGCGATCCATCCAAATACAATGGCCATTTTATAACGATGCCAGCCCCTTGCATTTAGATCTCCTGTTAGACGCTCTGGTTTTTCATTTTGTAAAAAGAACACAAAGGTCCATGCCAATAGGCACATAATCGAGGACACAATAAATGGTAATGCTTCTGCAACTTGTATAAGTTTCACCATTAATGGTCCAACAGCAAAGCCTGTACTAAAGGACAAACCGTAAATCGCCATACCTTTTCCTAAGCTTTTATGATCCGTAGTGCTTGTAATCCACGTCTGTGTCGCATAGTGCAATGCATGATCTCCTACCCCAATCAGTAAACGGAGGATAAACCAAAAAGTCACACTTTTCCATAAAGGAAATGCAAGTAATGAAGCAAAGACAAGTGCACCACCAATTAAAATAATTGGTTTATAGCCCCATTTTCGTAAAGGCTGCTCAATAAACGGGGAGATTAATAAAGTCCCTATGTATAAACCTGTTGCATTCAATCCATTCAACGCGGAGGATACACCATCACGTTCGAAAATAATTGAAATCAGTGGTAATAGCATTCCTTGCGAAAAGCCTGATATAGATACAATTAACACGAGAATGGCAAATCTTTTTTTGCTGTAATCTGAGAAGTACGTCATCTTTTCCTCCAACATCAAGTCATTCTTCCAAATAACAGCATACCAAAAAGCCTTAGCGCTCACCACATGTGATTTTACGCTAAGGCTTAACTAATACTTATATTCATTCAATTGTATAAACACGAATTTCGGCTTTTAATTTGGCCGAGTACTTGTTTAAACTCCCTCCTTTTCGAGTTAGAGTTTTCAGTTCTTTTTAAATCAGCTCCTTTACTATTTCTTAATACAAATTTAACACACTTGCTCAATATTGTAAATATTCTGTCTATTGTTTTTTGCAAAATAATCGCTAAGTCCTAGGTGTTTACCTAAGCATTGAAATTTAGTCCTAAATCAGCTACGATGGAGGGGATGAAATGAGGTGTACGTATGTCAAAGCCAATCACTGATAAAAAACAGCAAGTGAGTTACTTAAAAGAACGTCTTGAAATGTTTTTAGAAGTTTTAGATGCTATTGATCCTGAAACAACTAAAATAGAGGATATAGATCGTTTAATTCAAATGATGGATGATCTAGAAGACAAAATGGAGCAATTTAATGCTCGTGAACAATAACTGATGAAAGCAAGTGGAAGGCTCTATCCCACTTGCTTTTTATTTTTTCCATTGCCATTAATTAATAGCAATCCCAATTATAAAGCACTTTACTAAAATCCTTACGCTTCAGCTCATCCTCTGTGATGAAGAAGTTGCCTACCCCAACATCTCCCCACAAAATATGTTCGCCTACACTGTCAATTTGAAGCAATAAAATTGTTGAATCTGTATAATCGCCATATGCTCTTGGATCTTCCTGGGTAAAAAATGGATATCCTCCGAATTTATGTCCTGTACTATTTAATGTCTCATAAAATGAATCTACTAAATTATCATTGTCTTCTATATCAGCAAGTATCTTTGCATAGTTTTTTTCACTTCTAAAATCATTTGCTGATAATGGTTCTTTGCCCGCTTCAAAGGACAATGCCATTTCTTTTTCCACTGGAAAGTATAATTCTTCTTTCGCTTCAACAAATGAGAAGTCTTGTACTAACTGTGACTGATCACTGATAATATGTTCGTGGAAAATAACGCGAAAGCCCTCCTGATTTTGACCATTATCAAAGTCCATCCCAAGCACATCGTCATAGCCATCAATATAAAACTGTAGGATCCCCTCCTCAGGGAAATTTGGTAAATGCTTAGGTACATCTGCAAAATTGATTTGTGCAAGTAATTTTAATGGTTGCCCCTCTGGACTTTTCGGGTATTCCATCGATAATGGAAAATAGGGATCGCCTGCAAATTTACTTTCAAATAAAGATGTTTTTCTCTCTTCCGTTTCAATCAATATGGAAGGCTGTAACGTTTCTTCTATTATTTCTCTATATTGTTCAAATGCTTCAGGTAACTTAAGTAACTTTTTATCAGACATTCACTTACCTCCTAAAGTTGATTTAATTCCATTTTAGAACAAATGTTCCCTTCGATCAATACTTATTTATATAAACTACAGTTTCTAAGAAGGCAGAAACCTCCTTTCACCAATAGATATAATCGAGTAAGTGCAAAATCAATTGCCTTCCAGGGAGAATTGATTGGGTTAACCCCAAAATCGATCCGTTTCGCAAAAGAATTGATCGGCCGTGACCCAAAATCGATCTGCTTCGCAAAAGAAGTGATCTGCTTTGACCTAAAATTGATCTGCTTCGCATAAGAGTTGATCCGCCTTGACCTAAAATTGATCTGCTTCGCATAAGAATTGATCCGCTTTGACCTAAAATTGATCTGCTTCGCATAAGAATTGATCCGCCGTGACCCAAAATCGATCTGCTTCGCAAAAGATTTGATCCGCTTTTATCCAAAATCGATCCGCTTCTCAAAAGAATTGATCCGCCTTGACCCAAAATCGATCTGCTTCGCAAAAGAATTGATCCGCTTTGACCCAAATTGATCCGCCGTAAAAGAGTTGATCCTCCTTGACCTAAAATTGATCTGCTTCGCATAAGAATTGATCCGCCTTGACCTAAAATTGATCTGCTTCGCATAAGAATTGATCCGCTTTGACCTAAAATTGATCTGCTTCGCATAAGAATTGATCCGCCGTGACCCAAAATCGATCTGCTTCGCAAAAGATTTGATCCGCTTTTATCCAAAATCGATCCGCTTCTCAAAAGAATTGATCCGCCTTGACCTAAAATCGATCTGCTTCGCAAAAGAATTGATCCGCTTTGACCCAAAATCGATCCGCTTTGCATAAGAATTGATCGGGTTACTCAAAAATTCAATCCACTTTAAACTAATAGTATAATTTTACATTTTAATTTCCTAGACCTTTAATTCCTGTACAATGAGTTGAACTCTTTTATTCATTTGTCGAAAATAGTATAATGTTACGTGGAAATAATCAAAATTTTCTATGGGGGGCAATACCAAATGAATATACAAACTTTGGAGAAAAGTCTTTACAATTTAATTACTGAAACATCTACGAACCTACCTAAAGATGTACGTCGTGCAATTAAAAAAGCTAAAGAAGCTGAGAATGCTGGTACTCGTGCTGCAATGAGCTTAGACACAATCTCAAATAATATTATTATGGCAGAAGATAACGTTTCACCAATCTGCCAAGATACTGGTCTACCAACATTTAAAATCTATACTCCTGTGGGTGTAAACCAATTAGAAATTAAAGAAGCCATCAAAAAGGCAATTAATGATACAACAGCAGATGCAAAATTACGTCCAAATGCAGTGGATTCATTAACTGGCGCAAACAGCGGTAATAACCTTGGTGACGGTCTACCTGTTATGAAATTCGAACAATGGGAAAAGGACTACATTACAATTAAATTAATTCTTAAAGGTGGCGGCTGTGAAAACAAAAACATTCAATACAGCCTACCATGTGAACTAGAAGGTCTTGGCCGCGCTGGTCGTGACTTAGATGGTATTCGTAAATGTATCCTGCACTCAGTATACCAAGCACAAGGTCAAGGCTGTTCAGCTGGCTTCATCGGTGTAGGAATCGGTGGCGACCGCTCTTCTGGTTACGACCTAGCGAAAGAACAATTATTCCGTCATGTGGAAGATACAAATCCAAATCCTGATCTTGCAAAATTAGAAGAGTATGTAGTGAAAACTTCAAATACATTTGGTATCGGTACAATGGGCTTCGGTGGTGAAGCAACATTACTTGGTTGTAAAATTGGTGTAATGCACCGTATCCCTGCATCATTCTACGTATCAGTAGCTTATAACTGCTGGGCATACCGTCGTATGGCTGTGGATATTGATCCTCAAACTGGTGAAATTCTTAACTGGCACTACCAAGAAGGCGAAAAAATTACATTTAAAGAAGAAGTTGCAGCAACAACAGAAGATACTACTACAGATGTAGTAGAACTTACTGCACCAATTACTGAAGAGCAAATTCGTGCTTTAAAAGTTGGTGATGTTGTATCCATTACTGGTCGTATGTATACTGGCCGTGACGCAATTCACCATCACTTAATGAGCCACGATGCACCAGTTGATCTTAATGGACAAATTATTTATCACTGTGGTCCTGTAATGGCAAAAGATGAAGAAGGTAATTGGACAGTAAAAGCAGCTGGCCCAACTACTTCAATTCGTGAGGAGCCATATCAAGGTGATATCATGAAAAAATTCGGTATCCGCGCTGTAATCGGTAAAGGCGGAATGGGACCAAAAACATTAAAAGCTCTTGGTGAACATGGCGGCGTTTACTTAAATGCAATTGGTGGTGCAGCACAATACTATGCAGACTGCATTAAAGGTGTAGATGGCGTGGATCTAATGGAATTCGGTATTCCAGAAGCTATGTGGCATTTAAACGTTGAGAAATTCACAGCGGTTGTAACAATGGACTCTCACGGTAACTCTTTACATGCTGATGTAGATAAATCATCACTAGAAAAACTTGCTCTTCACGCGGAAAGAGTATTCTAATAAAAGTAACATTTAAAAGTAAATAATTTGTGCAGTCTTTCAAAGCCGAGGCATTTGACTGCACAATTTTGAAAAGCACAGAATATTCCTAGTGAATAAACTGTGCTTTTCTTATATTCACATTTTTTTCAAAATCCTCGTAATCCCCTCAATGTCAGGCTAGAACGGCTTTTATCACTCCTAAAGAAAGATTTCCTTCAAACTTCACTCTTTCTTTTCTCAAACACCTTTGTTATAATAATTCTAAATTAGGAAGGAGCTAATTGAAAGTAATTTTCAATCTATAAACCTTTAAACATATTAATTTATAAGGGTTTTGATATTGATTTTCATTATCAAGGAGGGTTAAGTATGGAACACTCTAATCGAGAAAGTTTATCATTAATTGAGAAAATAAAAGAACATGCTGAATTAATTGCTGCCCTTTTAGCAGGCTTGTTCATTTTACTTGCATGGCGGTTAGATACAAGCGGGCAAACAACAGCTTCTGTTCTTTTATATATTGTTGCATTTTGTGTTGGTGGATTTGCTAAAGCAAAAGAAGGCATTGAAGAAACCATCAAAGACAAGAAATTAAATGTGGAACTACTGATGGTATTAGCTGCAATTGGCTCTGCAGCGATTGGTTATTGGACGGAGGGTGCCATTCTTATTTTTATTTTTGCTGTAAGTGGCGCTCTCGAAACATATGCAATGAATAAAAGTCATCGTGAAATTTCTGCACTTATGAATTTACAACCTGAAGAGGCTTGGCTTGTTCGTGGTAATTTTGAACCTATGAAAGTTTCTGTCTCTACATTACAAATTGGAGATCATCTACTTGTAAAACCCGGTGAGCGTGTACCAGCGGATGGTGTCATCTTTAAAGGTCAATCTTCTATCGATGAATCAGCTATCAGTGGTGAGCCGCTTCCAGTTGCAAAACGTGAAGGAGATGAACTATTTGCAGGTACGGTTAACTTAAATGGTGCTATTACAATGGAAATGACAAAGCCAAATTCTGAGACATTGTTCCAAAAAATTATTCAGCTTGTTCAAGGTGCTCAAAGTGAAAAATCACCGTCTCAACAGTTCATTGAAAAATTTGAAGGTACTTATGTGAATTTCGTCTTACTCGGTGTTGCTCTAATGATGTTTTTACCCCACTTTTTACTCGGTTGGGACTGGACAACAACATTTTACCGTGCAATGGTGCTACTAGTTGTCGCATCACCATGTGCCCTCGTTGCATCCATTATGCCAGCTACTTTAGCAGCAATTTCAAATGGTGCTAAACATGGTGTGCTATTTAAAGGAGGCTTGCATTTAGAGCATCTAAGTGTTTTACGTGCAATAGCCGTCGATAAAACAGGTACTTTAACACAAGGAAGACCAGTCGTTACTGACTTTATTGTTCGCGAGGGAACGGAACAAGAAATAGCGTTAGCAATCCTTGCTGGTATTGAATCACAATCGAATCATCCGCTTGCACAAGCCATTACAACCTACGCTAAGGCTGAGGGTATTACAAAGTTTCCACAAGCAGCAATTAAAGATATTCCGGGCTGGGGCATAAAAGGTTATGTAAATGATATAGAGTATCACGTTGGGAAACCAGACTTTGTAGGCACAGAGGAAGCTGAGCGTTTTGCAGATAGTGCAGCAACAAAGCTAACAGCAGAAGGGAAAACAGTTATTTTCATTCGTGATAAGGACGGTATTGTCGCATTGACAGCCCTTAAAGATACCGTTCGCGATGAAGCAAAGATAGCTGTGGCATTACTAAAAGAACTTGGCATCGATGTTGTCATGCTAACAGGCGACAATGAGAAGACCGCTAAGGTAATTGCCAAGGAAGCAGGCGTGACTGAATACGTTGCTGAATGTCTCCCTGAAACAAAAGTAACAGAAATGAAACGACTTCTTTCCGAACATAAATATGTGGGGATGGTCGGAGATGGTATTAATGACGCGCCCGCATTAGCAACTGCAACTACCGGGATCGCTATGGGTGAAGGAACAGATGTGGCTTTAGAAACTGCAGATGTCGTTTTAATGAAAAACGATTTATCTAAAATCGCCTATGCAGTACGTTTATCACGTAAAATGCAACGCATCGTCAAACAAAACATCTTCTTCTCTATTGGGATTATTACTTTATTGATCGCCTCAAACTTTTTACAAGTTGTCGATCTACCTCTAGGGGTGATCGGACATGAGGGAAGTACCATTTTAGTTATCTTAAACGGTTTACGTATGCTTAATAAAAACGTTTAAAGTGAAACTTTCAAAAAGTGGGGATTTTCTTATCCCTTACACAAGTTAGAACCTCCACATACGTCTTGAAATAGGAATCTTACTGTCTATTTATACGGGATAAAAAAACAGCCTCGTCTCTGATGGAGGGCACTGAAAAACTTATGTTTTCATAAAAGCGAACCTTTCTCAGATAAAAATAAGGCACTTCTTGTTCGATTTTGAACAGGAAGTGCCTTATTTTTGTCTCTATTCCTTATTCATTTTCGTTTAGTAGCTTTAATATCCGTTTCAAATTGACAGCGAATATCGTTGTGGCACCTTGAATTTCCATGCCAAATAGACCCGCAGTCGATGCCGTATC
>NZ_JBIWDH010000044.1:0-34433 GCF_044761885.1 Lysinibacillus sp. NPDC097231
GTCACCACGGACACCCTTGCTCTTGGCTAACCTCTACTTCTGTCTTCGGGGTTCGGGACTTGCACCCTATAGTTCATACGCATGCCGGGCGCACACAAAAAAGAACGAATCATTCATGACTCGCTCTTTCTTTCCACTTGTTTTTCGTTGCCTCTCCTCCGCGAATATGACGTACGGCCTTATGGTAGGCGAGTATTTCTTTCACTTGCTCAGCCAATCCTTCATGAATTGTTGGCAAGCGCTCTGTCAAATCTTTATGCACCGTACTTTTTGAATAACCCGTCATTTTCGCGAGGACACGCACAGTTTCACGCGTCTCAATCAATAATTCACCGAGGCGTATGCAGCGCTTCCGAATGTGCTCGTGCAGGGTCTTCGTCCTTTCCACACAATTTCACAAAATGGCTTTGGCATCAGATGCACGTATGCGCATTTCTTCACCTTATGTGAGGACAAAGCTATTCAGAACACGTTTTGCACTTTCCTAATCAATTTCGCCTTGGCGAAATTGCGTCCGGATTTTGAATTGTGCCCTTTGTAGGAAGTTAACCTAAAACCGTCACTTCCTGTGACAACGGTTAACTGACCTACATCGTGCAGGCCTCCTTTCAAAATCCGTGACATCCGCCGGAGGTTTTGGGCCAACATGAGTTGGTCACTCAGTCGTTGCCACAGGACGTGGCGTTCTTAGACTGAGTTCTACTATTTCAGCAGGTGTTTGGACACCCACTAAAGTAGAATCAAAACCGCATTCGTCTCTCCACCTGTAGAGGTGTGAGTCTTCTGCTGGATGAAGATAAAATGCTGTTTTAGTACTCGTTTCTCTCATTAATAGTTATCTTTAACTGTCATTTGAGATGCACGAATTTCCCTATTTTAAAAGCCTAGTAATTTTTTCGGATTCATATATTTTCCGTTTTCAAGTACTTCAAAATGCAAGTGAACGCCAGCTGCTTGGTTCCACTCATTGTCAGTCGCTTTTGCTAGTGCCTGACCTTGTGTTACCTCATCGCCTTCCTTCACAACTATGTCTTTTACGGAGCTATAATGTGTTTCCATACCATTTGGATGCTCAATAATAATTTTATTGCCTGTAAATGCATCTAGTTTTACTTCTTTTACTTTACCACTCATAGCAGCAAGTACTTCAAATTCTTCACCATTCATGCCAAGAGAAATGCCAGAAGACGTTGTAAATGTTTGATTAAATACCATTAGTGCTTTTTCACGTGACTCTGCATTAGCCTCTACTTCATAAAACTCTTGTAAAACTTGTACTTTATTAAGATCTGCTTCCTTGAATGGATACTTCATTGTTTCTGCACGTGCATTTGTTTCAACTACAGGACCTGAATCTACCTCTGCTACATCTGATGACGGAGCCTCTTCTACTTTAGATACGAGACTATTGTAACCAAGTAACATACCTGCTAGCATTAAAGCACCACCTGCGTATACTGCCGGCCAAAACCACGGTTTCTTCTGTAATTGACCTTTTTCATTTTGATTTTGAGAAGTTTTACTATTTTTATCCTCTCTCATTTTCATCACCTCTAGTTGCAGTGTGAACAACTAGAAGTTATTTTAAACATGCATCTATCTTTTTTATTTCAATATCCTGATAATAATAGTGTAAAATTTCAGCAGCAGTTTTTCCTTCACTTGCCATTGCTTCAGCACCATACTGACTCATTCCTACCCCATGGCCGTATCCTTTCGTGCTAACTTGTACTATTCCTGTAGTAGTATTATATGAAATTTTAAAATCAGTTGATGGTATTTTTAAGAGTGTTCGTACCTCTCGCCCTGACCACACGTTATTACCTAATTGCATGCGCTCCACACGTCCTGAATCATTTAAAAAATACTGTACCCGATTGAAATCACTTTGCTGCCATTTAACTGGCCATAGTGTATTCCATTCAGCTAATGTCCATTCTTCTGTGGCAGAAAACTTTGGCGATGATTGATCGGATAAACTTGCAACGCTTTGTAAATACGGGAGATCATTCCCACCATACCCGTAGGCACTTTCTGTTTTACCATTGCTAGTAGAATGGAACATGGCCGTAATTAACTCATTATGATAAAGAAGAACTTGTCCTTTTGTTTCATTAATTGCCTCGACAATTTTCTTTTCATTTCCCAGGAAATTGCTAGTCCAATTCGCCTTTCTTTGACCCTTATCATAAAAAACTTGCCTTGCCACAGTTGGAGCAATGGCATCCTTACCGTAATTTGTCGATTTCAATGCATAAGTTCTTGCTGCAATAGCCTGTGCCTTTAAGGCTTCTTTATTAAATGAAATAGGCATTTCTGCAGCTACTACACCAGTAATATACGTTTCTAACGGGATTTTCTCCTGTCGCCCCTCCACTTCTATGAATATTTCACAAGCATTCTCCGTTGTCGAAGGTGACTCTTCCATCGAATGTCTTTCACTAAATGCCAAAGGAAGCATGTATAATACTCCAATCAAGCAAATTATCCCTACACTCATTGTCCAATTTTTCATAACAAATAATATGCTAAATCTCTTCTAAATATGTGAACATTTGCGAAGGAAAATATAGTATGTAGGAGGGTGAAGGGCTATAGATAAAGTGAAATTTCAATAAATTGGGGTTTCTTCTTCAGAGAAACAATCCTCTTTCTGAAATATTCTGGCTTTTATAGCAAAACTAATTTTATGAAGTCACAATCCTTTTCGCTTTCCAAGGAACGGTTTATATAACGAAATCAGTTTATTGACCGCAAAGGCGCCGTGCTACCTCGTACATATAAATCTGCTTGGTCTCCATATCTTAATCTATACAGATATTCTTTACCATTAACTAATAAAAGAACCCTCTGCTGTTTAAGCAAAGGGCTCAGAAATCTATTTACTTTGTTGGTATTTCCATAGCAGCTTTCTCTTTTGTTGTTGATACTATCTCTTCAACCGGTACACGTTCAATATTTGCACCAAGTGCAGCTAATTTTCCGTGGAAATCTACGTAACCTCGATCTAAGTGATGAAGTTTTGTCACTCTAGTTACACCTTCAGATACAAGACCTGCTAAAATTAGCGCAGCCGCAGCTCGTAAATCAGTTGCCATTACTTCAGCACCCTGAAGATTTACTGGCCCTTCGATAAACACAGAACGTCCTTCTATTTTAGCTCCGGCATTCATGCGACGGAATTCCTCAACATGCATAAAACGATTTTCAAAAACCGTTTCCGTAATAATACTAGTACCTTCAGCCGTTAACATCAAGGCCATCATTTGAGATTGCATATCTGTTGGGAAACCTGGATGAGGCATTGTTTTAATATCTACAGCTTTTAATGTGTTAGGAATACGTACACGGATGCCTTCATCTAATTCAGTAATTTCTACACCCATTTCACGCATTTTTGCAATTAATGCAGTCATATGCTCAGGAACAGCGTTTTCAATTGTTACATCCCCTCTTGTAATGGCTGCTGCAACCATGAATGTACCAGCTTCAATACGGTCAGGAATAATATGATGTTCTGTTCCATATAATGTATCCACACCTTCGATACGAATTGTATTCGTACCTGCACCGATGATGCGACCACCCATACTATTAATAAAGTTTGCAAGATCTACAATTTCAGGCTCTTTCGCTGCATTTTCAATCACAGTTGTTCCTTGTGCTAATGCTGCAGCTGTCATAATATTTTCTGTTGCACCAACGCTAGGGAAGTCCAAATACACATTTGCACCTTTTAGTCGGCCTTCAACCTTTGCCTCTACATATCCGTGACCAAATGAAATTTTTGCTCCCATAGCCTCAAAGCCCTTTAAATGTAACTCAATTGGACGAGAACCGATTGCACAACCACCTGGTAAAGCAACACGAGCATAACCATTTCTAGCAAGTAAGGAACCCATGACTAAAATTGACGCACGCATTTTACTAACAAATTCAAACTGAGCTTCACTAGAAAGTTCTTTTGTTGTGTCTATATATACAATATTGTCTTCTGGTATATATGTAACTGCCGCGTTTAGACTTTTCAGTACTTCATTTATTGTATAGACATCTGCTAAGTTAGGGACTTCTTTAATTACATTTTCTCCTTTAGAAGCAAGTAAAGCCGCTGCGAGGATTGGTAACACTGCATTTTTTGCGCCCTCTACACGCACTTTTCCCTGTAGCTTTTGGCCGCCAGTCACTATTATTTTTTCCACCATATGTCCCTCCGAATTCAATCTACTAACCTACCGAAATTTTATTTTAAAAAGAAGTATAATGTCATAATCAGTAAACAAACAACTCTATAGTACAACTTTTCTAACGCTCGTTCAAGCATCAAAATCACTATTTTAGGCCTTTTATTGATATTTTGCTATTTATTTATTGTACGCATGATTTTTTATTTTGTGAATGATCAATAACATGGAACAAAAGGCGTTATTTTATAATACATACCCAAATATTTTTGAACAATAACCAAAATTTTATGGATTTTATTACCACTCTTTTTTTACATATTTCAAAGGACCACATAAATCAATTTCGCCTTGGGTAATTGCGTCCGGAGGCTTTATCTTCATTCAGTAGATGTTTCTCTGCTGAATGAAGATAATGTTATAAAGCCCTGTGAAATATGTATATTCAATTGATCCACATAAAGATAGTAATAAGGAGCTATATAATAGTATTAAAATAAATAAGGAAGCTTACCAGACCAGTTTGAAATTTGGAGAAAGAAATTTGAAACTGTAGATCCAATAGCAATACTTAATAAAATATAAATTAACTGAATTTGAAATACTCTATTTTTCTTAAAGAGCTTCTCCACCATAAAAGCTTGTAGCGCATAAAAAGTAATAGCAATAAAAAATATATGCGATAAAATGCCCAATAAAGCTTCCTGTCCAATAGCCTCATACAATTCCATATGGATTCCTCCCTATTAATTTTGTTCGATAATTGTGCCAGCCGCTCTCTAGGATTAATAGGATAATGATAAAAAACGGGCAGATGTTGAATCTGCCCGTTAAAATTTGAATTAGATATTACCCTCATGAACGTTGATACGATTCAACGCACGTTTTAATGCTAGGTCAGCACGTTTGAAATCAATGTTATCTTGTTTACTTTGAAGACGTCCTTCAGCACGTTTAACGGCTTCTTTAGCACGTTGAACATCGATGCTTTCAGCAATTTCAGCAGAAGGAGCTAAAATTGAAATCTTTTCTGGACGAACTTCAATGAAACCACCGCTTACAGCAACAATTTCAGTAGAACCGTTTTCTTTTTTAAGCTTCACTGCACCAATTGCAAGTGGAGCAACCATAGGAATATGGCCTGCAAGAACCCCGATTTCACCTGAAGTTGTTTTAGCGATTACCATTGATACTTCAGAATCGTATACTGGGCCGTCGGGAGTGACAATATTGACTAGAACTGTCTTCATATTTTTTCCTCCTCGTCCCTAGTATTAAACCTCTACGCCCATGCTTTTCGCTTTTTCAACTACTTCATCAATTGAACCAACTAGACGGAATGCATCTTCTGGTAGGTGATCCCATTTACCATCAAGGATTTCCTTGAATGAGCGAACAGTTTCTTTAACAGGTACATAAGAACCTTTTTGACCAGTAAATTGTTCCGCAACGTGGAAGTTTTGAGATAAGAAGAATTGAATACGACGAGCACGTTCTACTGTTTGTTTATCATCATCAGATAACTCATCCATACCTAAGATAGCAATGATATCTTGTAATTCACGGTAACGTTGGATTGTACGTTGTACACCAGTAGCGATTGCGTAGTGCTCAGCGCCTACGATTTCTGGTGATAAAGCACGAGAAGTCGAAGCTAATGGGTCAACCGCAGGGTAGATACCCATTTCAGATAATTTACGCTCAAGGTTAGTAGTTGCATCTAAATGGGCGAAAGTTGTAGCTGGAGCCGGGTCAGTATAGTCATCGGCTGGTACGTAAATCGCTTGGATAGAAGTTACAGAACCTTTGTTAGTAGATGTGATACGTTCTTGTAATTTACCCATTTCAGTTGCAAGTGTTGGTTGGTAACCTACCGCTGAAGGCATACGACCTAATAGGGCAGAAACTTCAGAACCTGCTTGTGTGAAACGGAAGATGTTGTCGATGAATAAAAGTACGTCTTGTCCTTGTTCATCACGGAAATATTCCGCCATTGTAAGACCAGTTAATGCTACACGCATACGTGCACCAGGTGGTTCATTCATTTGACCGAATACCATCGCTGTTTGCTTGATAACGCCTGAATCGCTCATCTCGAAGAATAAGTCGTTCCCTTCACGAGTACGCTCACCTACACCAGCGAATACAGAGATACCTGAGTGCTCTTGTGCGATGTTGTTGATTAATTCTTGGATTAATACTGTTTTACCTACACCGGCACCACCGAATAGACCGATTTTACCACCTTTGATATATGGTGCAAGTAAGTCTACTACTTTGATACCTGTTTCAAGGATTTCAACTGAAGTTGAAAGGTTCTCGAAAGATGGTGCTTCACGGTGAATTGAATCACGACGTGCATCAGCTGGAATCTCTTCACCTAAGTCGATTACTTCACCAAGTACGTTGAATACACGACCTAGCGTAACTTCACCAACTGGTACTGAGATAGCTTTTCCTGAGTCTGTTACTTCTGCTCCACGTTGTAAGCCATCAGTAGATGACATCGCAATTGTACGAACAGAATCATCACCTAAATGAAGTGCAACTTCTAATGCAAGAATTGTTGGTTCTTCATTAGGACGTTCAA
Source organism: Lysinibacillus sp. NPDC097231 (assembly GCF_044761885.1). NCBI lineage: Bacteria > Bacillati > Bacillota > Bacilli > Caryophanales > Bacillaceae > Lysinibacillus > Lysinibacillus sp. NPDC097231. The sequence continues at coordinate 6,775 of NZ_JBIWDH010000044.1, forward strand.
TCTTAACTGTTAATGAGTTATAGATTGCTGGTAATTGGCCATTGTCAAATTTTACGTCAACAACTGGACCCATTACTTGAATAACATGTCCTTTATTCATTACTGTGTACCCTCCTATCGTATTCTTATACGACATTGGGAAGCTGGCCTATTCTAAGGCAGCAGCTCCACCAACGATTTCTGTAATTTCTTGTGTAATTGCTGCTTGACGTGCACGGTTATATTGCAATGAAAGATCTGCAATAAGATCAGATGCATTATCAGTTGCATTTTTCATAGCAGTCATACGAGAAGCATGTTCACTTGCTTTTCCATCTAATAATGCGCCATAAACTAAGCTTTCCGCATATTGTGGAAGTAATACTTCAAGAATTGCTTCACCAGATGGCTCAAATTCATAAGAAGCACTACCGCTTGCAGGTGCAATATCTGTTAATGGAAGAAGTTTTTTCTCCGTCACTTCATTAGCAATTGCGCTGACAAAGTGATTGTAGTACATATAAAGTTCATCATACGTACCGTCAATGAACATACCAACAGCATTACGAGCGATTTCTTTAATATCAGCAAATGTTGGTTGGTCAGGGAGACCTACAACATCGCTGATGACATTATGATCACGTTTTACAAAGTAATCACGAACAACACGACCTACTGCTAAAATCACGTATTCGTCTTTAGATTTATGACGCTCGTTAATTGTACGTTGCACTTGACGTAGGATACTTGAGTTGTAAGCTCCTGCCAGACCACGGTCAGAACCAATGACTAAGTAAGCAGTTTTCTTTACAGGACGAGCAGTTAACATTGGATGTCCACTGTCTTTTGTACCTGCTGCAATCGCGCCTACTACGTCCTGGATTTTTTCCATGTAAGGAACGTAAGCTTTAGCATTTTGCTCCGCACGACGTAACTTTGAAGAAGAAACCATCTGCATCGCTTTGGTAATTTGTTTCGTACTCTTTGTAGAATTAATACGACCTTTTATTTCGCGTAAGTTTACCACTGGTATTTCACCACCTTTTGTTTTTTAATCAAGTGACTAGCTCGAACTTATTCAGATTTAGCGAAAGTTTTTTTGAATGCAGTTAATGCTGCTTCATACTCAGCGTCTGATGCAAGTTCTTTTGTAGTACGAACATGATCTAAAACGTTAGTGTGGTTTGAATCTAACCAGCTTAAGAATTCGTTTTCAAAACGAACGATATCTTGTACTGGAATATCATCTAAATGACCTTTAGTTAATGCATAAAGGATCGCAACTTGTTTTTCAACTTTAAGTGGTTTGTTTAGGTCTTGTTTAAGCACTTCAACCGTACGTTTACCACGCTCAAGTTTAGCAAGTGTAATTTTATCTAAATCTGAACCGAATTGAGCAAATGATTCAAGTTCACGGAATGCAGCTAAGTCAAGACGTAGTGTACCCGCAACTTTTTTCATTGCTTTAATTTGAGCAGATCCACCTACACGTGATACAGAAAGACCGGCGTTAATCGCTGGACGTACACCTGAGTTGAATAAGTCAGATTGTAAGAAGATTTGACCATCAGTAATTGAGATTACGTTAGTTGGGATGTATGCAGAGATATCCCCAGCTTGTGTCTCAACGAATGGAAGAGCTGTAATAGAACCATTTTGATATGTTTCGTTTAACTTCGCAGCACGTTCAAGTAAGCGGCTGTGTAAGTAGAAAACGTCACCAGGGTAAGCTTCACGACCTGGAGGACGGCGAAGAAGAAGTGAAAGTTCACGGTAAGCTGATGCTTGTTTAGAAAGATCATCATACACGATTAATACGTGCTTACCTTGTAACATGAATTCTTCTGCCATAGAAACACCAGCAAATGGTGCTAAGTATAGTAATGGAGCTGGTTGAGATGCAGCTGCAGTTACTACGATTGTGTAATCTAATGCACCATGTTTACGTAAAGTTTCAACTACACCACGTACAGTTGATTCTTTTTGACCGATAGCAACATAGATACAAATCATGTTTTCGCCATCTTGGTTTAAGATTGTATCGATTGCTACAGATGTTTTACCAGTTTGACGGTCACCGATGATTAACTCACGTTGACCACGACCGATTGGTACTAAAGCGTCAATCGCTTTGATACCAGTTTGTAGTGGTTCGTGTACTGATTTACGAGCCATTACACCGAAAGCTGGGCTTTCGATTGGACGAGATTTTGTTGTGTTGATTGGACCTTGTCCATCCACTGGTTGACCAAGTGGGTTTACAACACGGCCAATTAGTTCTTCACCAACTGGTACTTCCATGATACGACCTGTACGACGAACTTCATCGCCTTCTTTGATGTCAGCGTATGGACCTAGGATTACGATACCAACGTTACCTTCTTCTAGGTTTTGAGCCATACCCATAACACCGTTAGAGAACTCAAGAAGTTCTCCAGCCATGGCGTTGTCGAGGCCATGAGCAAGAGCGATACCGTCACCAATACGGATAACTGTACCAACTTCGCTTACTTTAAGTTCAGATTCATAATTCTCAATCTGTTGTTTAATCAGACTGCTGATTTCTTCAGCCTTGATGCCCATGTATGTCACCTCTCACATTTCTAAATTATTAACCGATTAATTCACGTTTTAAGCGCTCAAGCTTGTTCGCTACTGAGCTATCATAAATATGATTACCGATTTGAACACGAATACCACCAAGTAGTGATGGATCAACTTCGTTTGTAATGTTTAATGATTGTTTCCCAACAAGTTTCGCAAATGCTGCAGAAATTTTAGTGCTTTCTTCAGCAGAAAGTTCACGAGTAGAGAATACTGTTGCATCTGCAGTGCCTTGTGCTTGCGCAGCAAGCTCAGCATATGCTACTGCAATTAGCTTCACGTCGTTTACACGCTTTTTCTCAACAAGTAGTTGAATTGTGTGTAAAACTTCTGGAGTTGCACCAGCAAAGATTTCTGCTACCATTTGTTTCTTACGTTCGATAGAGAACTTAGGAGCATTTAAAAGTGTTAAAAAATCTGGAGATTCTTTAACAACGTTAGTAAGCTCGTTTAAGTCTGACCCCACTTCAGCAAGAATGTTTTTTTGTTGCGCTAATTCAAAAAGCGCTTGGGCGTAACGTTTTGCTACAGTTGAATTACTCATTGAGCTTCCCCTGCCTTCGCAATCGTCTCTTCAATTAGAGCACGGTTGTCTGCCTCAGAAATCTCTTTGCTAAGGACTTTAGATGCTGCAAGTACAGATAATGAAACGACTTCATCACGTACAGCTGCAATAGCTTTTTCTTTTTCAGACTCAATTTCACGTAAAGCCGATTCTTTTAAGCGGTTAGCTTCATTGCGTGCTGCAGTTAGAATTTCTTCTTTTTGCATTTCGCCTTGCTTCTTAGCGCCCTCAACAATCGATTGTGCTTCCGTACGAGCTTCTTTAAGAAGGCTCTTTTGTTCTTCTAAATATTGGTGCGAATCTTTGCGCGCTTTTTCAGCTGCTTCGATTTCACTAGCTACTAATTCTTCACGTTGTTGCATGATGCCCATAAGCGGACCCCAAGCGAACTTTTTCAGTAAGAACATTAATACTAAGAAGATAACCAATGTTGAAATAATGTCACCATTGTTAAAACCTTCACCAGTGCTAGAACCTAGTACAAGATAATCTAAAAACACGATTGTTTCACTCCCTTCAAGAGCTTTGACTTCTACATAATTTAGTGACTTAAAAACTACCTATTTTAAAAAGCTATATTTACACATAGCTTTTATCAGTTCAAAATGAAGGGCGAAGTTTCATCTGGAGAATCCTGCTTCGCCACTAGTAAAATTCAGTGTACAACTGAATTATTTGTTCATAACGATGAATGCTACTACTACTGCGATGATCGGTAGGGCCTCAACTAATGCAACCCCGATGAACATTGTAGTTTGAAGAACGCCACGAGCTTCTGGTTGACGAGCGATACCTTCTACTGTTTTTGATACGATAAGACCGTTACCAATACCTGCACCAAGTGCACCTAAACCGATTGCGATTGCTGCTGCTAATAAACCTAATGAACCTGTCATTTGAAAATTTCCTCCTTGGAATTGTTTGTTTTTTGGGTTCAAGCATAGTATATATGCTTTATATTAATGGTCATCGCTCACTTTATGAGCCATGTAAACCATTGTTAACATTGTGAAGATAAAGGCTTGGATAAAGCCGATGAAAATTGAGAAACCTTGCCATGCCATCATAGGAACAATTGCTCCGATGAAGCCAATAGCACCTGATGATGCTAAACCTGCTAGTAAACCAAGTAAAATCTCACCAGCATAAATGTTACCGTAAAGACGTAGACCAAGAGTTAGTGTGTTTGCAAACTCTTCCACGATTTTTAATGGGAACATGAATGACATTGGTTTGAAGAATGTACCAACATAATTGCCTGTACCCCTCATTTTAATACCATAGTATTGTGTTAATACTAAAATCATTGCTGCAAGAGTCATTGTTACTGTTGGGTCAGCTGTTGGAGATTTCCACCATAGCGTGTGGTCATACATGATAGAGAATGGAAGACCTAATAAGTTAGATACTGCGATGAACATAATAAGCGTAATACCTAGAATATGGAATCGTCCACCAGTTTTCCAGTCCATGTTGCTTTTGATGATATTCTTTACGAAATCCATAATCCATTCCATAAAGTTTTGCATGCCAGTTGGTTTTAGTTTTAAACTTCTAGTTGAAATAAACGCAATTAAAAATACGATAATCGCTGCAACTAGTAACATCATCACTGTAGATAAGTTGAATGTTAATGTTGTAAAACCTAAATCCACAGTTTGTAACGGAGCTTCGTGATTCATTGTTTATTTTTCACCTCTCTTTCTAATTTAAAGCACATTAGCGGTTCCTTACATGTGACACAATTCTCTCGACAAAGAGAAAAACGTACGGAATCATTAGCCCTATGACCGTGCTAATTAAGTGAAAATAGTTTGGCAACGAAATGGCTATTGCGACTGCCGCTACACCTGATCCAAAGCGAAGCGCTGTACCAAGTGAGCCTATTTTCTTCCCTTCACTAATGGATCTGTCAAACTTCTCCATACGACGAACTAAAATCCAAAAATTATACGTACCAAAAAATGCACCGACTGCGATGCCCGCAAAAACCGTCTGATAGGGTGTGAAACCCCAACCTAATGCACAGAGTGCGAGCAAAAAAAATAACGCTCTCTTCTGCACAGCAAAAATGTGATGCAAATCTAGCATTGGTTTATAATCTCCTGAATCATTTTTTCGAGTAAAGAAAGTGTTTGCTGACCACTATGTGAAATCAGAAAAGAGCAGTGAAAAACACTACTCACAGCGGAATAGTAATGGGAGAGTCATTTTGAAATTACAGGTGTAAATTCAAAAAAAATGTCTTACACCCCTTACCTACTCGGTCATAAACCGATACGCACAAAACGTTGCAAATCGACAATTTTGTTTTGAACTGTCAATTTAGTAGAAACTTGATATAACAAGTGTTTCAACGTCTAGTAACGAACAGAAACCCTTATCATTCTTACCCTTTGTAAGCATACAATAGGCGGTATTTGAAGTCAATTAGTAAAGAAGAAAAACTTCACAGCCACTATACTCTTGTCAAATTGTTGACAAATTTGTGTATGAAATTTCATAAATCCAAAATTATTTTTGATATTTATGCAAAAAAAAGCTAATTTACGACACAAATATGCTCGTAAATTAGCACGCCCATCAGAAATAGGTACGATTGACTCATTTTTTTATCAGAAATAGTATATTACTTGCTTTTTTACAAAAAATCTATTAGAGCTTTTACAATACGCTCAGAAGCATGGCCATCACCATATGGATTTGATGCTTTTGCCATTGCCTCATAGGCATTTGTATCTTCTAATAATTGTTTTGCCAGAGAATAGATTGTTTCTTCTTCCGTTCCTGCTAGCTTTAACGTTCCTGCTGCAATACCTTCAGGACGCTCTGTTGTATCTCTTAGCACTAGAACCGGCTTTCCTAATGAAGGTGCTTCTTCTTGTACACCACCAGAATCAGTTAAAATCATATATGAGTTGGCCGCAAAGTTATGGAAATCAAAGACCTCAAGAGGTTCAATTAAATGGACACGTTTGTTATCTCCTAAAATTTCATTAGCAATTTCTCGTACAGCCGGGTTCATATGTACTGGGTAGACAACCTGTACATCCTCATGCTCTGATAAAATTCTTGTAATCGCTCGGAACATATGACGCATTGGCTCACCTAGATTTTCACGGCGATGCGCTGTCAATAAAATCATTCGGTCCGTCCCTATTTTTTCTAATACGGGATGTGTATAATGTTCACTTACAGTTGTAGCTAACGCATCAATAGCTGTATTACCAGTCACAAAAATAGTGTCTGCGTTTTTATTTTCATCTAAAAGGTTTTTCTTTGATACTTCAGTCGGTGCGAAATGAAGATCAGCCATGACACCTGTTAACTGGCGGTTCATTTCTTCTGGGTATGGCGAATACTTATTCCATGTACGAAGACCCGCTTCCACATGTCCAATCGAAATTTGGTTATAAAATGCAGCTAAGCTCGCAATGAAAGTTGTTGCTGTATCGCCATGTACTAAAACAATATCTGGCTTTGCTTCCTTCATGACCTTATCTAAACCTTGTAGCGCATTAGTTGTGACGTCAATTAATGTTTGACGATCTTTCATTATATTTAAATCATAGTCTGGTGTGATTTTAAATGTTTCTAATACTTGATCGAGCATTTGGCGATGTTGGGCTGTTACTGTCACAATCGATTCTATTTGCTCAGGATGCTTTTGTAATTCCAATACAAGTGGTGCCATTTTAATAGCCTCAGGTCTTGTACCAAAAATAGTCATTACTTTCCACTTTTTCGTCAAAACGATTTGCACCGTCCTTTGTTATATTGTTTAAAAGTGCTTGATGATGTATGGCGGGTGTCAAACTTCAAGAGAGATATCACCTGTACATACTATGAAACGTCCCTCAATAATGAAGGACGCTTTCATAAGTTTTAAGTTTCCTAAAAATAACCACATTGCTAGCCACAGAATCATCTGGCCTGACCAGTACAAAGATTCTTGTTTCACTTAGCCCATCAGCAATTTGTAAAACCTTTTACTTCGTACCGAATAGACGATCTCCTGCATCACCTAAACCAGGAACGATATAGCCGTGATCATTTAATTTTTCATCAAGTGCAGCAATATAAATATCTACATCAGGATGCTCTTCTTGAATTACTTTTACACCCTCTGGCGCAGCGATTAAGCACATGAATTTAATGTTTTTCGCTCCACGTTTTTTCAATGAGTTGATTGCTTCCACAGCTGAACCACCCGTTGCAAGCATTGGGTCTACAATGATAAAATCACGTTCTTCAACATCTGCTGGAAGTTTTGCATAATACTCCACAGGTTTTAAAGTTGCTGGATCACGATAAAGACCGATATGTCCAACTTTAGCAGCTGGAATTAGCTTTAATACGCCATCTACCATGCCGATTCCTGCGCGTAGAATTGGTACAATAGCAATTTTCTTACCTGAAAGTACTTTTGTCTTAGCTACTGTAACAGGTGTTTCAATTTCAATTTCTTCTACTGGCATATCACGTGTAATTTCAAATGCCATTAATGTTGCAACCTCGTCTACTAACTCACGGAATTCTTTTGTTCCTGTATTCTTGTCACGAATATAAGTTAACTTATGTTGGATTAGTGGATGATCAAATACATATACTTTGCTCAAAGGGATTCTCTCCTAACCGTTCGGATTCATTTTTATCTCAACTAGTATAACAGAAAAAAGGAGTCGTCTCAAAATTAAATTTGGGACGACTCCTTTTCCAGAATGTATACTGCAATTATTTATCAAGTATTTCATCTAACTGCTCTATCATCATAGGTTTGTAATAGAAATATCCTTGTCCAACTGTACAACCGAGCGCACGTAAGATTTCAACTTGCTCCTCGTTTTCAATTCCTTCAGCAACTGAAGTCATACCTAAATTTAATGCTAATTGAATAATAGAGCGCACAATAGCAAGTGTTGCTGCATCATTAATAGCGTTGATAAAGCTTCGATCAATTTTCAATTCAGTAAACGGTAGCCTTTGTAAATAACTCAATGAAGAAAAACCTGTTCCAAAGTCATCTACTGAAGTTTCAAAACCATAACTCTTTAATTCCTGGATAATGGAAAGAGCTGTTTGAAAATCAACCAAGCCAACATTTTCGGTGACCTCTAATATGATATAGCTTGGATCAATATCATATTTCTGAACCAGCTTCAATGTATCCTGTACAAAATGAGCATAATAAAAATGATTGGGTGAAATATTAACTGCAACTTTCACTAATTTTTTTCCTAATCTTTTGCGCTCTGCTAACCACGAAAGAACAATCTCTAATATTCGAGTATCGATTTCTCGTACCTTCCCCGCACTTTCTGCCACTGGTATAAAGATTGCCGGTGACACAAAGCCAAGTTTTGGTGAAATCCAGCGAGCAAGCGCTTCAATACTTTGAATTTCCCCTGTTCGTATATCAACTTTTGGCTGTAAGTTCACAGAGATTTCATTGTTTTTTAACGCTTGTGACAAATGGTTTAACACTGTCATTTGCTGCTCAAGATCATCGTTTCTTTCTTGTGTAAATATTTCCATATGAGTGCCTGGTCTATTGGCCGCAAAGGATAAAGCATTATCAGCAAAGCGAATCGCGTCAGCAATTTTAATGTCATCATTATAAAAAGCAATTCCAGTCTTTACTGTAATATAAATTTGTTTGCCGCTTACAATAAAGGGCTGACGAATAATCTCTTTTATACGCTTTTCATAATTTAAAAAATCTTCATTAGATATCACATTGAAAATAATAAGACTAGAACTTGTAAATCTAGCAATATATTCGTTATGTTCATTCTTATCTTCATTTAGGCGTTTTGCGATTTGTCTTAAAAGCTCATCACCTGCTTCACGTCCATATAACTCTACAATTTGATGAAATTCACTCGGCTTTAAGATTTTGATATACCCATTTTGGCCGCGTTCTTTCTCTTTCTCTATCTTGTTTAAAAAGCTATGCCGATTCGGAAGCCCTGTTGTGATATCAATATAGGCTAAATCCATTATCTTTTTCTGCGTCTTTGCATACGTGTATGCCAATGCAACAAGTGCACCTATTTTTCGAAACATCTTTTCAAAAAACTCTTGGTCACCAGGATGTGGCTTAAAAAATATCGCAAATAATCCAATCGCCTGCTGCTGTTGATTGTATATTGGTACAAACCAACCAGCTGTTTTTTTTGATGCATCGGCAAACATTTTATGTTCTATCGGAATATCAATATCATCTAAGTTTTCAATTAGAATAGATGTTCTCTCTAGCATAACTTTCTTATAAAAACTATTCATTTTGCAGCGTTCTACTATACTCTTTGGTTTATTATTACCTGTATAAATCTGCAATTGATTTTCTTCCATTTTAATAAGCACCATGCTCGAAATATTCTGCATAAAAAATTCATCTATGCCACTGCAAATAATGCTCATCTTTTTATCAAAAGGATTGTCTTTTTCAATCGCTTCATACATAGCTTTCTCAAGACGCATAAAAAAGTCCTCGGTATGATAATAGGTAACGTCCTTTACAAGCAATAGTACAAATACAGTCTCGTTTTCATTATTTTGAAATGGAAGTGCTTGTATTTCCGCCCAAAAAGGAGGTTTATCGAAGCAACTATGGTGCAGTTTTGCTTGTACCATGACTCCGCTATGTATTTTTTGTTTAATCATTTCAATTGTTGTCATCTGCTCTTCATTTGACAACAATGAAAAATAATCGTGATTTAGTAGTTGTGAACGTGTCGTATTTGTAAGTACGCAAAAAGAATCATTACATTCCAATACACAATGATTATTTGTTGCATCAAAAATAACGTAACTTTCCTTGGAATTATCACCCAATTTACGAATCGTATTTAATAACATTTCATGTTGTATATTCATCGATTTAGTTACCATCCAATCCCTCCCATCTTCATCACTTCATCACTTCATCCCTTATTACATTGTACATAAAAATTCAATAAATTGTCACTTTTATAAAAAAATCTTCTTTGGTGGACATCATTTGTCCTGAGCTCACTATAATATATCCTTTTCTACTAAGTTTATGTAAATTAATTCAAAAATAAGAGGATTTTATTTTTATGTTAGAAAAAAATATACTTCTTACAGTTTTCACCTCATTTTCCGAATAAAAGCCTCTTCACCATAACTTGTGATTGACTTCCGCTCTGCCAGTGTGCTTTCCAGGGGGCGTCCGATGAGCCGCTTCACTCGCGTTGCTCGCTCTAGGGTCTCATCTGTGACGCTTATCCCCTAGGAGTCACACCGGCGCCGCTCCAGTCAACTATTATTAACAATTAAAAATGTCAACCACATCTCTTGGTGAAGAACCAAATAAAAATGGCTATGTTTAAAGTAACATTGCACTTTAAACATAGCCTAAATTTCAATTATGCATATAATGGATGTTTGTCAGTTAAAGCTTTTACTCGAGCTTTTGCTTCAGCTTTGACTGCTTCATCTTCTGGATTTTTCAGTACTGCTGCAATAATCCCACCAACTTCTTTCATGTCTTCCTCTTTGAAGCCACGAGATGTAACTGCAGGTGTACCAATACGGATACCAGAAGTTACGAATGGTGATTCTGTATCGTAAGGGATTGTATTTTTATTTGTTGTAATGCCTACTTCATCAAGTGCGTGCTCAGCCACTTTACCTGTTAAACCAAGAGATTTTACATTAAGAAGTAACAGGTGGTTATCTGTACCACCAGATACAATTTCAACACCCTCAGAAATTAATACTTCTGCTAAAGCCTTAGCATTAGCTTTAATTTGTTTTGCATAATCTTTGAATTCTGGTTGTAATGCTTCGCCGAATGCTACAGCTTTTGCAGCAATAACGTGCATTAATGGTCCACCTTGGATACCAGGGAATACCGATTTGTTTAACTTTTGCTCCCATTCTTTAGAAGCAAGGATTAAACCACCACGTGGTCCACGTAATGTTTTATGTGTAGTAGATGTTACAAAATCAGCGTATGGCACTGGAGATTGGTGTTCTCCAGCAGCTACAAGACCAGCGATATGTGCCATGTCCACCATGAAATATGCTCCTACTTCATCAGCAATTTCACGGAATTTAGCGAAATCAATCTCACGTGGATATGCAGATGCACCTGCAACAATTAGCTTTGGTTTATGCTCTAATGCTTTTTGGCGTACGTCTTCATAATCGATAACCTGTGTATCTTTTGTCACGCCATATTCAACGAAATTATAAAGAATCCCTGAGAAGTTTACAGGAGATCCATGTGTTAAGTGACCGCCATGAGAAAGGTTCATACCAAGAACCGTATCACCTGGTTCTAAAATAGTATGGTATACAGCCATATTTGCTTGAGCACCAGAGTGTGGTTGAACGTTCGCGTATTCTGCACCAAAGATTTCTTTCACACGATCACGTGCGATATTTTCCACTACGTCTACGTGTTCACAACCACCATAGTAACGTTTACCAGGATAACCTTCAGCATATTTATTTGTTAGAACAGAACCTTGTGCTTCCATTACTGCTTCAGTTACAAAATTTTCTGATGCGATTAGCTCAATATTTGCTTGTTGACGTTTTTTCTCTGCAAGAATACCATCTAATACTGCTTTGTCTTGTACTGCTAATTTTTCGTATGCCATGTTTGAAAAAGCCTCCTAAGTATAATCGTTATTTATATACCCCTTGCTAACAGAGGTAATTTTATTTATATACTGCACGCTCTCCGCCAATCAGCTTTGGACGTGTTGTTGCAATTGTCACAATTGCTTCTCCTACCATTCGTACAGATGTACGAACTGGAACAGCCACTGCCTTTAAATGCATACCAATTAGTGTTTGACCAATATCAATGCCTGCGTTCGCTTGAACAGCTTCCACAACAACTGGATTTGCAAATTGTGTATATGCATAGGCAGACATCGAGCCACCTGCTGTACGAACTGGTACAACAGTAACTGGTTCATAACCAAATTGTTCTGCTGTTGATGACTCCATTGTAATAGCACGGTTAATATGCTCACAGCCCTGGAACGCTAGATGTAACTGATGTTTCTTAGCAAATTCCTGTAATGGCTCAATAATCGCCTCTGCTGTTTCAAGCGCGCCTGCTGTGCCAATTTTCTGACCAATCACTTCAGATGTCGAGCAGCCTACGACAAAAATAGTATTTGGTCGTAAGGTTACCTGCTCTTCAAATTCACTGAGTAACTGAGTCAATTGTGTTCGTATTTGTTGCACAACCACTATGCTCAGCCCCTTAATAGTTAAATATTTATTCCACGCATAAAAACTCGGTGATCTACTTTTACCAAGTAATCGTTACAAGCTTTATTTATTGCTCAAGTTCAGCGATTTTCTCAATACGGCGTATATGGCGACCACCTTCAAAATCTGTTTCAAGCCATGCTTTAACAATTTCAAGTGCAAGGCCTGGTCCAATCACACGCTCACCCATCGCTAAAATATTTGAATCATTGTGGCAACGCGTTGCCTTTGCACTAAATACATCATGCACTAAAGCACAACGAATTCCCTTAACTTTATTGGCAGCAATAGACATACCTATTCCTGTCCCACAAATTAAAATACCTTTATCAAATTCCCCGCTAGCAACACCTTCAGAAACTGGTTTTGCATAATCAGGATAGTCTACTGAATCCGCAGATTGTGGACCAAAATCTTCGTAGCTAATATTTAGCTCATCTAACAGCTGCATAATCTCACGACGTAAGTTATTGCCTCCGTGATCAGAAGAAATTGCTATTCTCACTGGGTTCCCTCATTTCAAATTTATTGTCATCACTAGTGTACCACTTCTACCACAAGAATAACATGATTTTTCTTGCATTTTTATGCTGATTTCTCCTAAAAGACGAACATTTCTTGTAAAATATTATAAAATCATTCACCTTTAAATGCTTTTATTTGTGGATATTGTGAATATCATGTTGATAAGTTCGTATAATCATCAGTTGTTGTAATATTCCATCTTCTTAAGTTTTTTTAGTTTTTTAACTACAGTGGACATACTATATCAATATTTTATCCATGTAGCGTTTTAATTACCTATCCTATAGGAAGTTTAGCAGCTGGTTTGAGGTTCTATACGTCACTTTGGTTCCTCTATCTATCGATTCCATGGTTCTATCCGTCACTTTATAGACAATAACAATATTTTATAAAAAAACTGTAGACAAACTCGATTGTCATCTAAGTTTGTCTACAGTCTCATAAATGAAGATATTTTTTCTAAGCTTGTCTATCAAATTGTTGAATCATTTTATGCAGCTCTTCAGATTGCTTCTTTAAGCCTTGTGCAAGTTGCTCTACTTGCTCAATTGCATATGCCTGTTCTTCGGCTGCACCGCGAACCTCCTGGGCACCTGCAGATGTTTCTTGAGCAATAGCTGCAACTTCTTGAGACTGCCGAGCTGTCGTTTCAATATTATGCATTTGCTGTTCAATCAGTGAGGATATTTCCACAATAGCTGCTGCCATTTCATGTACACTAGACGACATACCCTCTACCGCTACAGTTGTTTCGGATACACGTGCAGCTTCTTTTGTTGCAAAAGCCACCTGCTGATTCATTTGTTTTACAACAACCTCTACGTTTTGTTGCATGGACTGAATAAGAGCCGTAATACCTTGTACTGCTTTCGCACTTTCATCAGCCAAGCCACGAACCTCTTCAGCTACAACGGCAAAGCCTTTTCCATGTTCTCCAGCACGTGCTGCCTCAATCGAAGCATTTAAGGCTAATAAATTTGTTTGTGCTGCAATATCGCCAACTAAACCAATGATGCGCTCTACCTGACCAGCATTATCCTCTAAAGCTCGAATGCTTTCTAACGCTTCATTATTGCCAGCCGCAATTTGCTGAATACTATTTACTAACGTTTCAATAGCTTTTGTTGTTGTTGTTAAATTGTGTAGAATTTCTTTGGATTGCGTTGCCGATGCCTCTGCTCTACTATTTACTTCTGTAGCAAGAGCCCGTACATCTTCAATGGATTCAGCTGTTTCTTGTACTGCCTCTGCAGATGTCTCTGCACCAGTAGAAATGTGCTTCACTGTTATTGCTATACCCTCTGCTTTTTTCGTGGCAACAGCCGCTTCATCTGATAGTTGAATAATAGATTGATTTGTTTGCTGGAAATTATGATCGATACTTTCCACCATTTGTCGTAAATTTAACACCATTTGCTGGAATGCCTCTGCAACAGAACGAATCTCATCATTTGTTTTCGGCATTTGTACATCCTGTCCTATCTTTCCATCTGCTACACGGGATGCTGAATATTCAAGCTGCTGTAAAGGTTTTATTAAGATGACACTGAAAATTGCAGCTAAAATACCTGACCATGTAATTCCCAACAGATAAGTAATAATTTCGAACAGTTTACGATTGGACTCTGGGAAAAAGGTAGGTTGAATAAATTCGATGAATATAAAACTGGTACTGTATGTGATTAGTGCAAGTGTACTTACAAATAATACTAGTTTAAGTCGTAAGCCAAACTGTCTTTTCATAGCGCTCCTCAATCCTCTTCAAATTTTTTTACTAATCGTATTACCAATGCCTTTAATTCCGCAAATGTTGCTTCATACATTTCTTTACTTCCACCATAAGGATCTACGACATTTTCCATGCTACCTTCGCTTGTATATTCTTTTAAAGTAAAAACCTTATTTTCTGTATTCGGATAATTAGCGACAATCATATCTTTATGAGCAGATGTCATGGTTAAAATTAAATCTGCCCATTCCATTTCAGTTATCGATAACTGTGTTGCAGAATGTTGATGAGTCATATTTGCTTCATTTAATACTTGTTGCGCATGCGCAGACATTTCAGCATTAGGCATAGCATAAATACCTGCTGAGCGAACCTCAATATTGTCTTTTTGTTGGTGTTTTAAAATAACCTCTGCCATTGGACTGCGACAAGTATTTCCGGTACAAACAAAAAGTATTTTCACACTTATCACCCTCCATTGTTTTATCTATTGTTGGATAGCTAGAAAACTCATAATGATAAAAATAATCCCTGCGAATATTTGAATGTTGTTGCCAAAAAAGATTTGGCTTCTACGTGCAATGACTAATGACCCATAAGAACAAATAAGGGCACTAGCACCTGCACTAAGAATAAATATTGTTTTCTCTAAGTTTAGCATACCAAATGAAACACTTACTGAAAAGGTATCTAGGCTTGCAGTCACAGCTAAAAGTACTGGTGAAATCGTTACTTTTTCGTCTTTATGTGAAAACAATAGTAAATGCAGCCCCATACAAAACAATAAAATGCTTGAAATCCATTGTCCCCACTCTAACAGGAATTGAGCTAAATAACTTCCCAATTCAAAACCTAATAACGGGAATAACATATGCAGTGCAGCCGTCCACACTGACAAAAATAATCGATATTTAACATTTGGTATTAATACATATAAACCGATCACATCAACAGATGTTAATATGCCTGCAAGAATCCCCTGCAAGAAAGCACTCCTTCACTCCCTATTATTTTATCATTTTATGCCCGAAAATACAGTATTATCATAATCAACCAATACACATTTCTTTATCAATTTCGCCAAGGCGAAATTGCGTCCGGATTTTGTGACATCCGCCGGAGGCTTTAGGCCAACAGATGTTTTTTGCGCGAAAGCGTAGCGTCAGCGGCAGATGTTTTTTTGCGAAAGCGTAGTGCTAACGCAGCGGTAGTAAAAGGTTTTGTCTGTGCGAAAGCGTAGCGACAGCAACAACATGAAGTTGGTTACTCAGTAGACGTTTCTTCTACTGAATGAAGATAAAAAAATAGCATGCCAGAAGAAACTTCTAGCATACTATTATTTATGAGAGATTCTGATTATCTATGGTGTAAACCATTTCCCGCCAGCAGCTTTTTCAAGTCGATTCATGATCGCAGCCCCTACCCCTTCAGTCGATGTGGTAGTTGCTAAGATAATTGTGGCTGCCGTTTTATCGCAGGCTCTTAATGCATGATACAGGGTCGCCCCCATCTCTTCTTTACTACCAATTTCCCCTATCGAGAAATAAAAATCTGTCTCGATGTCAACAAAGCTATCAGGGGCAAGTAGTGCTACTTTGTGCCCTTGCGTTTGTAATTGTTGTACAGCCTCATTAACTTTCGATAAATCACATTCAATTAATAACACAGGGGCATTCGGTGCATAGTGTGTATATTTCATACCAGGGGCTTTTGGAGTAGTCTCTAATTTTTGCTCTATTTTTGTTGGCTGAATAACAGGGCCAATTCCAGCCTCTAGCATTTCCTTAGTGATTCCTCCTGGACGCAAAATAACTGGAGGCTCATGTGTAACGTCTAACACTGTGGATTCTAGTCCAATTCCTGTAGAACCTCCATCTAAAATATAAGGTATGTACCCGCCTAAATCATCCTGCACATGAATTGCCTCTGTTGGACTTGGTTTTCCGCTACGATTTGCACTTGGTGCAGCAAGCGGTTTTTTTAATTGTCGGAGTAATGCTAGTGCAACTGGATGATCTGGCATACGAATGCCGACAGTATCAAGCCCTGCTGTTACACTTTTCGCCAGTATATTTGGCTTTACAGGCATAACAAGTGTCAAAGGGCCCGGCCAAAATAAATCCATACATTTTTTGGCTACTTCTGAAATATGCTCAATATAAAGCTCAATCTCCTCTTTTGTGCCAATGTGGACAATTAGTGGATTATCCGAAGGGCGACCTTTTGCTTCAAATATCTTTTTGACTGCTGTATCATTCGTTGCAACTGCCCCTAATCCATAAACCGTTTCAGTTGGAAATGCTACAACCTCTCCTGCATTTAAGATATCCACAGCCTGTGCATAATTTATCTGACTATTCACATTACTGTCCACAATCTTGCAAACGGTTTCCATGATTAAAACCTTCCTTTACGTAGTCGTTTTTACTGAATTATCCACATAATGTTTATAACTTATTAAAAATTGTGTATAAGTTATCTGAATTTGTGCACAATTCATCAAAAAAATCCTTTAATCCATTCCCAAATAAAGAATGTAACTTGTTCCTTTTCTTCTTTCTCTTCTTCTTTATCTAGTTCTTTATCTGGTTCACAAATCGATGGGAATATGCTGCACCACCAGTTATCACCACGTGCATCACCGATTTTTACGACAATAGAATGATACATATTTTGTGGATATAGCATAGCATTCTGTCTCTTTGGCGGAAATAAGTTATCCCCAAGTACAACCTGTGTATCAAGCTGTGGATAATTTACTTTTATTTCTGCTTCAATTTGTTGTTTTAATGAACGTATTTGCTTACTATCCACATCTCCAACAGTAGTAGCTGCTACTTGTTTAAAATACGGCTTTAATCCATTGACAAGTTGCTCTTTTTCCAACTGATCTAGTGACGTATTGCTATTCGCAATAACACGTATACGAAAATCGTTTTCTTGTTCCTGATTCGTATTTCCCTTCGCAAAACCTACTAATGATGGAATATATAAAATGCATAGTTGTAAAGCTATTGCAATTAATACTAGTCTAGCAAAAGCTAGAAAGATATTTTGTTTAGGTAATCTTATAATCTTGTATTCATTTAACATAAAAACCCCTCCTTGCTCAACATTGTTGGCAAGAAGTAGATACTTTATACATGAATTTCACAAAAAATCATTCGAGGTTTACCATTAATATCTTTTTCTATCGAAATTGTAGCCTGTGGAAAACTATCTTTAAAGAATTTAGCCACTTGCTCCCCTTGTGTATAACCGATTTCTAGCCCGATCAGTGCTGGTTTATTCATAAAGTCCGGTAGCTGCTCGGCTAATTTTCTATATAAAACAAGCCCATCTTCCTCTGCAAAAAGAGCACTATGTGGTTCATGCTCTAACACGATACTTGACATCTCTTTCGCTTCATCAAAAGCAATATATGGAGGATTAGATAACACAATATCGAATTTTTCACCCGAAAGAGGAGCCGTTAAATCTCCTAAGCGAAAATCAACATCTGCCTCTAATCGTTGGGCATTTTTTTGTGCAGTTGCTAAAGCATCCTGCGATAAATCAGTAGCTACGACTGTTAACGCTGGGCATTCTAGCTTCATAGAAATAGCAATCGCACCGCTGCCCGTGCCGATATCAGCTAGTTTCAATGCTTGTCGATTAAAAATTTTGCTCATACGATTGATGGTTCCAAGCACTAATTCCTCCGTCTCAGGTCTAGGTATAAGCACTGACTCATCGACTATAAATGAGCGACCATAAAATTCTTCACTACCGACACAATATTGCACAGGTCGTCCGTCCGCATGTTCTTCAATCAGTTCTTTAAATTTCTCTTTTTGTTCAGCTGTTAATACATCCTGTAGATGCAGCATAACACCTGAATAACTAGTGCCAAGTATATGCTGCATTACAATACGTGCTGCTGTTTCCTCACGACCATTATCCACTAAAAAAGAAGAAGCCCATTGAAGGGCCTCCATTACATTATTATAGGTCATCATTTAATCGCTCTAACTTTGATGCTTGCTCCTCTAAAATGAGCGTATCAATGATTTCGTCTAGTCTACCTTCGACGATTTGATCTAGTTTTTGAATCGTTAAACCAATACGATGGTCAGTTACACGGTTTTGTGGATAATTGTATGTGCGTATACGCTCTGAGCGATCGCCTGAACCTACAGCTGATTTACGTGTAGCATCGATTTCCTTTTGTGCTTCCTGCAAATACATATCAGCAACACGAGCACGAAGAATTTTCATTGCCTTTTCACGGTTTTTAATTTGTGATCGCTCATCCTGCATCGATACAACAACACCTGTCGGTAAGTGAGTCATACGAACAGCAGACATCGTTGTATTTACCGACTGACCGCCTGCACCAGAAGATGCAAATGTATCAACGCGGATATCTTTTTCATGGATATCAACATCTACTTCTTCAACCTCAGGTAAGCAAGCTACTGTCGCTGTTGATGTATGAATACGCCCTTGAGATTCTGTTGCTGGTACGCGTTGTACGCGGTGTGCACCATTTTCAAATTTGAATTTCGAATAGGCACCTTGACCGTTAATCATGAAAATAACTTCTTTATAGCCGCCCATTGGGTTTGGCGTCGCTTCCATTATGTCAATTTTCCAGCCCTGAGTTTCTGCATAACGAGTGTACATACGGAATAAATCTCCTGCGAAAATATTCGCCTCGTCTCCACCAGCTGCCCCACGAATCTCCATAATAACGTTTTTATTATCATTAGGATCTTTCGGAATTAATAAAATACGTAAACGTTCTTCTAATTCCTCTTGCTGATCTTTAAGAAGGTTGAATTCTTCTTTTACCATCTCATGCATATCAGGATCTTTTTCATTATCTAGCATCTCACGTGTATCAGCTAATTGCTCTTTTACACTTTTATATTCACGATAAGTATCTACAGTTTCCTGGATATCTGATTGTTCCTTGGAATATTCACGTAATTTTTTACTATCATTCACAATATCAGGATCACTTAAAAGCTCTGTAAGCCTTTCATAACGATCCTCCACTGCTTGTAATCGATCAAACATGGATTTCACCTCTATTTAGTTTTTTTAGAAGTTTCCCCGTTTATGGCTTCACTAAAAAGAGAAACTCTAAATTAGAATTACGCTATAACGTAATGGTTGTTTACTGAATATACTTTATTTCCACTACTTAGTATAAGGAAAATTTCGCGTGTATGCTACTTTTTCTTAACGTTATAATTTTCTATACGTCATCTAATCTTAAGTAGGTTATAGTGACGGATGTGCGTGACATTTTCGGCAAACTGGATAGTAAGAATCATTGCCTCCAATTTGAATTTGATCTCCTGTATAAACAGGCTTTCCACTTTCATCAACACGTAAATTCATTGTCGCTTTTTTATGGCAGAACCAGCAGATTGTTTTCATTTCTTCAATTTTGTCTGCATATGTAAGCATGTACTGACTGCCTTCAAATAACTCATTTTGAAAATCATTTTTTAAACCAAAGCCCATCACTGGAATATCTAATTCATCCACAATGTTAGCTAGTTGTAAAACATGTGCCTTTTTCAAAAATTGCACTTCATCTACAAGTACACAGTATGGTTTGACATCATTGTTTTTAACTAGTTCAAAAATATTTGTATCCTCATAAACTGGAATGGCTTGTTGTCGTAAACCAACTCGGCTTGAAACAAAACCAACCTCATCACGTGTATCTAAACCTGAAGTAAATATCATTACAGGCTTTAGTTGTTCTTCATAATTATGGGCAACTTTTAAAATCTCTATTGATTTACCACTATTCATTGCACCATGTTTATAATATAGCTGTGCCATTTTGTCTTCTCCCTTTCTTTTGGTCGATCTGTATTTTGAAAAGACTTGCATCAACATGTTTTAAGTTTTAACTTCTTTCAGCAAAATGACTTTTGTACCGAAAGCGTAGCGACAGATGTTTTATGCGCGAAAGCATTGTGGCAGCGGTAGGTACAGAAGTCTCCCACTTCTATAGAAGGTGAGATGAATTCGGACTTAATCTATTTTTCAACGATGTCCAAACACCCGCCGAAATAGTAGAACTCAGTCTAAGAACGCCACGTCCTGTGGCAACGACTGGGTGACCAACTTCATGCCGCTGCCGCTTCGCTTTCGCGCAAAAAACATCTGTTGGCCAAAACCTCTGGCGGATGTCACGGAATCGAAAAGGAGTTCTTTGTGCATGCACAAAGCCAATTCCGGACACAATTATGCCGAGGCATAATTGATTATACTGAAAAAAATACCTGCCAAGCACATGCTTGGCAGGTATTAAACTAACATTAGTTTTTAAGACCGTATTTTTTGTTGAAACGATCCACGCGACCATCAGCAGACGCGAATTTTTGACGGCCAGTATAGAATGGGTGACATTCGTTGCAGAACTCGACAACGATGTTTTCTTTTACTGAACCAGTTTTGAAAGTGTTACCACAAGAGCAGGTTACTGATGCTTCTTTGTAGTCTGGATGAATTCCTTGTTTCATATTCGTTTTCTCCTCTCGCCCTGAACCATCTGGAACAGAGTATTATCGAACTGTACCTTACATAGCCCGAATATGTCGGCTACATATGTACACGTTACATACCAAACTATATTATCATACAAAATGTAAGTTTGACAATAGTTTTGAATGTATTAATAATTGGTATATAACAAAAAAGTGGGGATAATAAAATCCCCACTGGTTTTATAGTAAGCCTTTACCTTTAGTAGCTTTTTTCATATCTTCATTTAGCTTTTCAAAGAATTCTTCATTTGATTTTGTCGTACGTAATTTTTTCAGGAAGCGCTCTGCAAAATCCGGCGCGTCTGAGAATGTTTTACGAATCGCCCACAGCTTTTCAAGTTGTTCAGGCTCAAGCAGAAGCTCTTCCTTACGTGTACCTGAACGACGAATATCAAGCGCAGGGAATATGCGACGCTCTGCTAATTGGCGATCCAGATGAAGTTCTAAATTACCTGTTCCTTTAAATTCCTCATAAATTACCTCATCCATACGAGACCCTGTATCCACTAAAGCTGTCGCTAAGATTGTTAAGCTACCACCTTCTTCAATATTACGTGCAGAACCAAAGAAACGTTTTGGTCTATGGAAGGCAGCAGGATCAATACCACCAGATAGCGTGCGACCACTTGGCGGAATAACCAAGTTGTAAGCACGTGCTAAACGAGTGATAGAATCCATTAAAATAATAACATCACGCTTGTGCTCAACTAAACGACGTGCACGTTCTAATACAATTTCGGCAACTTTCACATGGTTTTCTGGAACCTCATCGAAAGTCGAACTCACTACATCTGCATTCACAGAACGTTCAATATCTGTTACTTCCTCGGGGCGCTCGTCAATAAGTAATACGATTAACTCTGCCTCTGGATAATTTGTTGTAATGGCATTTGCTATTTCTTTTAATAACGATGTTTTCCCTGCTTTAGGTGGTGCAACGATTAGTCCACGCTGACCAAAACCTACAGGTGCCACTAAATCCATTATACGTGTTGATAAATTGCGCTGTGTTGTTTCAAGCTTAATTTGTCGATCAGGATATAATGGCGTTAATGCAGGAAAATGCACACGTTCCTTTGCCACTTCTGGGTCTTCGCCGTTAACAGCATCTACTTGCAGTAGTCCATAATAGCGTTCGTTTTCTTTAGGTGGGCGCACTTTCCCCGACACCTTGTCCCCATTACGTAGGTCAAAGCGGCGGATTTGAGATGCCGAAATATAAATATCCTCTTTACTTGGAGAATAGTTAATTGGTCGAAGGAAGCCAAAACCTTCTTGCGAAACAATTTCTAGTACACCCTCCATAAAGAAGTAGCCCTCTTGTTCTGAACGCGTTTTCAAAATAGCAAATATTAATTCTTTTTTCGTTAGCTTGCTATAATATGAAATTTTATATTGGCGTGCAAGGGCGTAAAGCTCTTTTAACGTCATGTTTTCTAATTGAGCGATTGTCAATGCAGACATATGCACAACTCCAGTCTTTTTCAAAATATAATGCAATTATTGGGGTTATCATTGAAGTTTTTTTATGAAATGCTCCGTTATACTAGTTGATTTTTTGTACCTGTTAGTGTTCTCTTTCAAGAACAGTAGTTAAACCCTTACTGAGCGCTAAGGGTACACCAACCAACCATGTAAAATACAGAAGCATAACATAACCTTAAAAATACTATGGGATGGTTTAAATTTAGAAGAAGGTACCTAGCGCAAAAGATGCGCTAGGTATATTTTAGAAGAAAATTTTATTTATAGCTAGGTTTTTTATCAAGAGCGTGACGACCTTCAACAAATCGCACAGTTCCAGATTTAGCTCGCATAACAACTGAATGTGTTAATGCATAGGCTCCTTTATATTGAACACCTTTTAATAGCTCGCAATCTGTTACAGCAGTTGCCGCAAAAATAGCATCGTCGCCTTTAACTAGGTCATCTAAATGAAGAACTTTATCTACGTCAACACCCATTTTTTTGCAACGTTCTAGCTGTTCCTCATCTTCTGGTACTAGTTTTGCTTGGAAGTCTCCACCTAAACATTTTAATGCAACAGCTGAAATTACGCCCTCTGGTGCACCACCTGTACCAAACATAATATCAATACCTGTTTCATCAAAGGCAGTATTTATTGCTGCCCCTACGTCGCCATCTTGAATAAATTTAATACGTGCGCCTGCTTCTCGAATTTCATCAACAATTGCTTGGTGGCGTGGTCGATCCAAAAGAGTAGCTACCACATCTGAAATATCTTTATTTTTAGCTTTAGCTACTTGTAATAAATTATAAGTAACAGAAGCATTAATATCGACCTTACCAGCCGCTTCTGGTCCTACTGCAATTTTCTCCATGTACATATCAGGCGCATTTAGCAGATTACCCTTATCTGCAATTGCAAGTACAGTCATTGCACCATTTGTACCTTTTGCCACAATATTTGTACCTTCTAAAGGGTCAACCGCAATATCTACTTGAGGACCTCCATTACGTAAGCCAAGTTCTTCACCAATATAAAGCATTGGGGCTTCGTCCATTTCGCCTTCACCAATTACTACTGTAGCATGCATTGGAATTGTATCGAACATTGCGCGCATCGCCGTTGTTGCTGCATCATCTGCCTCAATTTTCAAACCGCGTCCCATCCATTTCCCGGATGCGATTGCTGCTGCCTCTGTTACTCGTACTACTTCCATCGATAAACTACGTTCCATTGTTGTTTTGCCTCCCGTTATCGGCTTAAGTCTTTCGCCGAAACATTCAAATTACCTCTATTGTAACATAATTGGTTGAAAACTTTTAGCTCTCATTATTCCTTTGTCTCTGCTACGCGTGCCATTATCGTTTCACGTCGAATATTAGCGCCTAAATCACGTAATTTTTCAATAAGTGAGCTATATCCTCGTTCAATATGATAGATATCATGAATTTCTGTTTCTCCCTCAGCTAAAAGACCCGCTAATACTAATGCGGCACCAGCACGAAGATCTGTAGCTGTTACGGTTGAACCATGAAGTTTACTAGGGCCAGTAATAATGGCCGTATTTCCTTCTACACGTGCATTGGCATTCATACGACGCAGTTCATCAATATGCTTGAATCGAGCTGTATAGATTGTATCTGTCACTTTTGAGGAACCAAATGCCTGAGACATTAATACAGCAAGTGGCTGCTGAATATCCGTTGGGAATCCAGGATACACTAATGTTTTAACATCAACAGCATGCAATGTAGAGAGGTCCGTTTTTGGTACAAAAATACTTTCTTCACCGATGTCAATCTTCACACCCATTTCACGAAGCTTGGCAATAATGGCCTCTAAATGCAGTGGAATAACATTATCGATTGTAATGCCTTCACCGACTGCTGCAGCCATAATCATAAATGTTGCAGCTTCAATGCGATCTGGGATAATTGTGTGCTCCGTACCATGAAGCTCCTCTACACCCTCAATACGAATAACACTTGTACCTGCCCCTTTAATATTGGCGCCCATGTTCGCAAGAAGAGTCGCGACATCAATAATCTCTGGTTCTTTCGCTGCGTTTTCAATAACCGTGCGTCCCTTCGCTAGAACTGCAGCCAACATTATATTAATAGTTGCTCCTACGCTAGCAACATCAAGAAATATTTTTGCGCCAATTAATTCTTCAGCACGTAAATAAATTGCTCCATGCTCATTTGTGATTTTTGCACCTAATGCCTCAAAGCCTTTTATATGTTGGTCAATAGGACGTGGCCCTAAGAAGCAACCACCAGGTAAACCAATTACAGCTTTTTTAAAGCGACCAAGCATGGCGCCCATTAAGTAATAGGAAGCGCGAAGCTTTTTCACGTTACCATTTGGTAATGGCAAAGCAATCATATCTGTTGGATCAATGGTCATTATGCCATCCTTAAATGAAACTTCTCCACCGATTTCCTCTAATAATGCCTTTAGCGTCCATGCATCGGAAATTTCCGGTAACCCTCCAATTGTCACTGGAGAGTTCGCCAAAATTGATGCTGGAATTAAGGCGACTGCACTATTTTTTGCACCACTAACTTTAATTGTACCCTTTAGACGATTTTCGCCTGCAATTTTATAAACATCCATTTTGCGTTCTCCCTCATGATTGGAAAGTAATTTTTTGCGATTGACTCACTTTATAATCTTATTATTCGCTTTTTCTCTTATTCCAATCCGCTAAAAATCCTTCAATTCCTTTTTCAGTTAATGGATGGCTGAAAAGTTGCTTTAATACTTTAAAAGGAGTTGTTGAAATATGTGCGCCAGCAAGTGCTGCTGCTGTTACGTGTTGCGGGTGACGAACGGAAGCAGCAATAATTTGCGTATCGATATTATGAATTGTGAAAATATCTGCAATTGTTTCAATTAGCTCTACACCATTTTGACCAATGTCATCTAAACGGCCGATAAATGGTGATACATATGTAGCACCTGCACGAGCTGCCATTAATGCTTGGTTTGCACTAAAAATTAATGTAATGTTCGTTTTAATACCTTTATCTGCAAAGAAACGACAAGCCTCTAAGCCAGCTGGTGTCATCGGTAATTTAACTGTAATATTTGGAGCAATAGCGGCTAATTCTAGGCCTTCTTTAATCATACCTTCTGCATCTAGCGCAATTACTTCCCCACTTACTGAGCCATCTACAAGCTCCGCAATCTCACGAAGTCTATCATGGAAAGAAACATTCTCTTCTTTAGCAACTAATGATGGGTTTGTTGTAACACCTGATAAAATACCCCATGCGTGTGCTTCTTTAATCTCTTCAAAGTTTGCTGTATCAATGAAAAATTTCATAATTTTTCCTCCCGATCTCTATTTTCTTATATCAAAGAATATTTTCCAAAAATTTATCTTCATTCAGCAGAAGACTCCCCCTTCTATAGGTGGTGAGATGTATGCAATTTTGATTAATTTTTCAGTGGATGTCCAAACACCTGCTGAATGAAGATAAAGCCTCCGGCGGATGTCACGGATTTTCAAAGGAATGAATTGTGCGGGCACAATTCAAAATCCGGACGCAATTACGCCAAGGCGAAATTGATTATTATTTCAAAAACAAGAGAAGGTCGACATTTGCATCAACACTTCTCTTATTATGTGTATTCATCTATGCTTTTGTAACATATTAGATGCAAAAATTAGGCTTTTTGTGCACTGCCGAATTCGCGAATTTTACCAGTAACTGTTGCTTTAATCGCTTCACGTGCTGGAGCAAGGAATTTACGAGGGTCATAAACAACTTTATCATTATCAAGAATTTCACGAATTACTTTTGTAGCAGCAATTTGATTTTCAGTATTAACGTTAATTTTTGCTGTACCTAATGAAATTGAGCGTTGGATATCTTTTGTTGGGATACCTGTACCACCATGTAATACTAATGGAAGGTCAGCTAAGTTTGAAATTTCTTCCATTTCTTTAAAGCCTAAGTTTGGTTCTCCTTTGTAAGGACCATGCACAGAGCCAAGTGCTGGCGCTAAGCAGTCGATATCTGTTAACTCAACCATTTTGCGGCATTCTTCTGGATCAGCGTACATAATACCACCGATTACACCATCCTCATCACCACCTACTGTGCCAAGCTCAGCTTCAACAGAAACACCTTTCGCATGAGCGTATTCAACTACTTTAGAAGTAATCGCAATATTTTCCTCGAACGGATGATGAGATGCATCAATCATAACAGAAGTAAAGCCTGCATCAATTGCTTCTTTACATTTATCAAAGCTTGAACCATGGTCAAGATGAATAGCCACTGGTACTGTAGTGCCATAAGATTCCATTAAACCTTTTACCATGTGTACAACGGAGATAAATCCGCCCATATATTTACCAGCGCCTTCAGAAACGCCTAGAATGACTGGAGATTTCTCTTCTTCTGCTGCTTGTAAAATTGCTTGAGTCCACTCAAGGTTGTTGATGTTGAATTGACCAACCGCATAACCTTCTGCTTTTGCTTTAATTAACATCTCTTTCATAGATACTAATGCCATACTAAAAATCCTCCTCATAGGACTATTTTTTTCATAAATATGCTATTTAATCATAGCAAAAATAAAAGCCCCTGAAAAGCAGGGGCTTTTATTTTCTACGCGAAAGCGCAGTGTAACGTAGCGGCAGCGGTTTGTTTTCTGCACGAAAGCGAAGCGACAGTGCAACCGTAGTGCAGTGCAACGCAACGTAGGTTTCTTCCCTGAAAAGCAGGGGCTTTTATTTTCTATGCGAAAGCGCCGTGTAACGTAGCGGCAGCGGTTTCATTTCTTCACGAAAGCGAAGCGACAGTGCAACCGTAGTGCAGTGCAACGCAACGTAGGTTTCTTCCCTGAAAAGCAGGGGCTTTTATTTTCTACGCGAAAGCGCCGTGTAACGTAGCGGCAGCGGTTTCATTTCTTCACGAAAGCGAAGCGACAGTGCAACCGTAGTGCAGTGCAACGCAACGTAGGTTT
>NZ_JBIWDH010000044.1:34530-37811 GCF_044761885.1 Lysinibacillus sp. NPDC097231
TTTCTTCCCTGAAAAGCAGGGGCTTTTATTTTCTACGCGAAAGCGCAGTGTAACTTATCCCAAGGCATAACAGAAGTATAATGTTAAAAATAATTTTGGAAGAAATGTGAATATGAAACGATAGAAAACTATTACAAACAGTCGTGAAAAACAGGCGGTGTTGACCACTGCCTGTTCTTCTAAGCTTTTAATATTTTATTTACCTCATCGCGTACTTCAAAAATATCAAAAGGCTTAGTAAAGTATCGAATAGCTCCTAAATCTAATGCTTCCTGTACAACATCCAGTTCACCATACGCAGTCATCATGAAGACAGGGAGTTGGGGCCACTTCTCTTTTAAACATTTTAAGATTTCTATGCCATCCATCCCTGGAATCTTCATGTCTAATAGGACACAATCCATTCCCTCCTCTGCATATCGCAGCGCCTCCATACCATTTGCTGCTAAATATGTAACATAGCCTTCCTTTTTCAACACTTCATTTAAAAGCAAACGAATCCCTTGTTGATCATCGACAATTAGTAATCGTTTCACATTTCATTCCGCCCTTTTTAAGTTAGTTTTCTTGTACAAAACTTCTTATATTATGTATTATTCTCTTTTAATAGCTTAATACCTTCCCTATATTATAAATTATCTGCTTTTGCTTTATACTCTTCTCAAACATATAATATGATTGAGGTGGGACCATGTCAAAAATTTTAACAACACAACTAAGTGGACTATTACAAAGAATCACACAAAGTGAAGAAGACGCTATTGAAGAAACAGCACGACTCCTCGCACAAGCTGGTATTGGCGAAGGCAATGTCTATTTCGCATGCTTTGATGAAATGCAAGTTGTCGAATTAAATGCATGTCAAGCGATTGAACGTTTTACCAAGTTAGTACCGTGGACAAAGGATACAGTAATCACAGAAGCTGATCGTGTATGTATTTTCACACGTAGCGCGTTTGATAAAGAGGCGTTAGCTTTAGCACAACAACTAAATAATGATTTTGTACCATTTGCAGCCGTTGCTAGTGAGGTAAAGGATGCTGAAAATCCACTAGCAGATTTAGCGTATACCTATATTTCTACACGCATACGAGGTGGTCTATTACCAAACGATTTAGGAGAGCGTATAGTAGTACCACATGCTATTGCTGCCCTTTTTGTATATGAGGCAGTAAAAATTGCTTATGATGAAATGCTAGGACTTGATGACGAAGAGCTGTAAAAGCTACAAAAATAAAGATTCAAAAAAGAGTTGTCTCAGCGATTGAGACAACTCTTTTCATTATTTGAATGTTGCACCGATAAAATCGCGGAACAACGGTTGTGGACGATTTGGACGTGATACAAGCTCTGGGTGGAATTGGCAAGCTACGAAGAAATTCTTTTCTGGTAACTCGATAATTTCCACCAATTTACCGTCAGGACTTGTACCTGAGAAGACAAGACCTGCAGCTTCCATTGCCTCACGATACTCATTGTTAAATTCATAACGATGACGGTGACGTTCATAAACAAGCTCTTTACCATATGCATCGCTTGCTTTTGTGCCCTTTTTTAACTTACATGGATATAAGCCTAAACGTAATGTTCCACCGATGTCTACAGTATCATTTTGATCTGGTAAAAAGTCAATAATAGGATATTCTGTGTTTGCATCAAGCTCTGTAGAATGAGCACCTTTTAAGCCAAGTACGTTTCGAGCAAATTCCACTGTCGCCAGTTGCATACCTAGGCAAATACCTAAGAATGGTACATTATTTTCACGAGCATATTGTGTCGCTAAAATTTTACCTTCAACTCCACGATCACCGAAACCACCTGGAACTAGAATTGCGTCTGCTCCTTCTAATAGCGAAGCAACATTGTCAGCATCCACATGTTCTGCATTAATCCAGTCAATCTCAATATCAGAATTGTATGCATATCCGGCATGCTTTAATGCCTCAACAACGGAAATATAAGCATCTTGTAATTCTACATATTTACCTACTAATGCAACTTTTCGTTTATTTGGTAAGTTCTTCACTTTCTCTACAAGATCACGCCACTCTTCCATATCTGCCTCTGGTGCTTCAATGCCGAAATGGTCAAGAACGATATCATCGAAATCTTGTGCATGAAGATTTAATGGTACTTCATATAAATGTTCAGCATCGCGAGATTCAATAATTTCGTGTGGCTGTACATCACAGAATAAAGCTAATTTTTCTTTCATATCTTGAGGCACTTCTTGCTCTGTGCGTACAACGATAATGTTTGGTTGAATACCTAAAGAACGTAATTCTTTCACAGAATGTTGTGTGGGCTTTGTTTTTAGCTCACCTGCAGCTTTAATATAAGGAATAAGCGTACAATGAACATACATTACATTATTATGTCCTAAATTTGTTTTCATTTGGCGGATTGCTTCAAGGAATGGTAATGATTCAATATCCCCAACTGTTCCACCTACTTCTGTAATGACAACATCTGCGTTAGTTTCGCGACCAGCACGTTGAATACGGTCTTTGATTTCATTTGTAATATGAGGAATTACTTGTACTGTACCACCGTTGTAATCACCACGACGTTCTTTTTGTAGAACAGACTGATAAACGCGACCTGATGTTACAGTAGAATGTTTGCCTAGGTTAATATCAATGAAACGTTCGTAGTGACCTAAGTCTAAATCGGCCTCAGCGCCATCATCTGTTACGAAAACCTCACCATGTTGATAAGGACTCATTGTACCTGGGTCAATATTGATATATGGGTCAAATTTTTGGATCGTTACTTCTAATCCACGATTTTTTAATAAGCGACCTAGAGATGCTGCTACAATACCTTTTCCAAGTGATGATACAACCCCACCTGTTACAAAAATATACTTCGTCATGAAAAAATTCCTCCTTATGTTGTTCTAAATTTGCTAGTAAGAAAAGTTGCCGCCCACGCTAATTCATCTTGAGCTTTGGCGCAATTATCTCGACAAGAATAAAAGATGTATCATTCTTTTACCCTAAAATAAGAAAAGCCGAGAATGTCTACAAAAGTGTAGTCGATTCGAAGCTGTAATCGTTTCTATCTCTTTTCTACTTTCCTTTTAAAAGCCCTAATGTTTATTCAGTCACCGATTAATATACATCATGAATAATTTTGAACAATTATATTCATATCAGCAGCAATAAGCTTGGGAGATCTGGACTGAATCGAGTAGGAGGGGGTGACTAACCCCCGACCTCTCTCACCACCGTACGTACGGATCCGTATACGGCGGTTCAATTAAGATGAATAACGCAAGA
>NZ_JBIWDH010000045.1:0-36721 GCF_044761885.1 Lysinibacillus sp. NPDC097231
AGTTCTGCTCCATCTAGTTGTTATGTTCATTATAAATAAAAGTACCCTGTAAGAGAGACTTTTTTTAAGTGTCTATCTTATAGGGTACATTTTATGAATGCTAAGACTGTTTTTAAAATTTACTGATTAGTAGCTTGTTGCTCTTCTCTTTTTTCACGCCATAAACGTGTTTTATAGACGATTAAAATTAACGCTGCTACAATGAGCCCTTCAACCATTGGGAGATATAACGCAAAAAATGTTAATAAGATACACCCTAAAAACAGGAAAATATAAATAACAATATTTTGTGATAGTTTTAATTTCTTTGCAAAGCCTAGTTTATAGACAAGTGCAGATAGCAAAAACACTAGGGCAAACAGAACATAACCTGCCATATCATAGCTCGGTAAGTTTTCATATAAGAAACGCGTTACTCCTGCCATTTTTCCATAGGCATCTGCTGTTTCCTTTGCGTTTGTCTGTACAGCAACTTGAATAACATTTAGTTCACCCAATAAAGCGGACTTAATATCCAAGACTCCTCTTCCTTTCATGGAAGCAAAAAATTATTGTTCAGCGTTTTTTAATTTTTTCGCTGCTTTTTCACGTTCATTTTTGTCTAGAATTTGTTTACGAAGGCGAATAGATTCTGGTGTGATTTCTAGGTACTCATCATCATTTAAAAATTCTAATGCTTCTTCTAGTGTTAATAAACGTGGTTTTTTAATAACGTTTGTCGCATCTTTTGTCGCAGAACGAACATTCGTTTTTTGCTTCATTTTTGTAATGTTTACAGTGATATCATTATCACGTGTATTTTCACCAACAATCATACCTTCATAAATTTCAGTACCTGGTTCTACAAACAGTGTACCACGGTCCTCTACTTGCATCATACCATAAGTTGTCGATTTACCTGTTTCCATGGACACAAGTACACCTTGATGGCGTCCACCGATACGACCTGGAATATATGGTTGATAGCAATCAAAAGTATGGTTAATAATACCGAAACCTTTAGTCATTGACATGAATTCAGTTGTATATCCAATTAAACCACGTGCAGGAACTAAGAATGTTAAACGAACTTGGCCATTGCCATTGTTCACCATATCTAACATTTCACCTTTACGTGTACCGATTGATTCGATGACTGATCCAACATTTTCTTCTGGAACATCGATTTGCACACGTTCAAACGGTTCACATTTTACGCCATCAACTTCACGAATGATTACTTGTGGTTTTGATACTTGTAACTCAAAGCCTTCACGGCGCATATTTTCAATAAGGATAGATAGGTGAAGCTCACCGCGACCAGAAACAGTCCAAGCATCTGGAGAATCAGTATCTTCAACGCGTAAAGAAACGTCCGTTTGAAGTTGAGAACGTAAACGTTCCTCTACCTTACGTGCTGTTACCCATTTACCTTCACGACCTGCAAATGGCGAATTATTTACTAAGAAAGTCATTTGTAATGTTGGTTCATCGATGCGTAACGGCGTTAAAGCTTCTTGTTGTTCTACAGGACATACAGTTTCACCAACGTTGATGTCCTCCATACCTGAAACGGCGATTAAGTCACCAGCTTTTGCTGTCTCTACTTCTTCACGTTTTAAACCGAAGAAACCAAAGATTTTTGTTACACGGAAGTTTTTCACTGTACCGTCTAATTTCATCAGTGCAACTTGTTGACCTACAGAAATTGTTCCGCGGAATACGCGACCAATTCCAATACGTCCAACGAAGTCATTATAGTCAAGCAGAGCTACTTGGAATTGTAATGCCTCTTCTGAGTTATCAATTGGTGCTGGAATAGCCTCAATAACTTTTTCGAATAGACATTTCATATTTTCTTCTTGTTTAGATGGATCCGCATCCAAAGAAGCTGTACCATTTACACCTGAAGCATAGACAACAGGGAAGTCTAATTGGTCGTCATCTGCGCCTAGCTCGATGAATAGCTCAAGCACTTCATCTACTACTTCTAGTGGGCGAGCTGAATCTTTGTCTACTTTGTTAACAACAACGATTGGTGTTAAGCGTTGTTCTAATGCTTTTTTCAGTACGAAACGTGTTTGAGGCATACAACCTTCATACGCATCGACAACTAGTAAAACGCCGTCTACCATTTTTAAAATACGTTCTACCTCACCACCGAAGTCAGCGTGTCCAGGCGTATCAAGGATGTTGATACGAGTTCCTTCATAGTTTACTGCTGTATTTTTAGCTAAAATCGTAATACCACGTTCGCGTTCAATATCATTAGAGTCCATTGCACGTTCTTCAACACGTTCGTTTGAACGGAATGTACCTGATTGTTTTAGTAATTGGTCGACTAAAGTAGTTTTACCATGGTCAACGTGGGCGATTATTGCGATATTGCGAAGATCTTGACGTAAGTTTGTCATTATTCCACTCCATATTCTTTTTTCGAATGTTTAACTGTGATATTATAGCACAAGAAGGATAGAAATGTCCTTATTAGAATTTCCATCATTCTAAAAAATATATTTGAATTACAAATTTTTAATATAGGAGGCTCGGCTATGAATCGTGCAAAATTCGTAATGGCCATTTACGCATTAGCAGCTGTTTTAGCAATGTGTTCTATTGGATATTCTGTAGCAGCTAGTAGTGGTTTTGGTATAATAGCAGGCATTGTGGCAACTTGTGTCATTTTCATGACAGCCTTTAAAATGAAACGCAAATTGCGTGAGCAAGGTTTACTTTAATTAAGAAGTATATTTATCAAATACGAAGGAGCCTGTCTAAAAATAGACGGCTCCTCTTATTATTCGTATGGGACAATATATTTTTCTAGTAACTCTTTATGAATGGAAGGATTCGCAATAATAAAAGTATCCTGATGTAAGAAATCAAAACTCTCACCGTGTAAATTTGTGGCGATGGCACCAACTTCCTTAGCAATAATAGTACCTCCAGCAATATCCCAAGGTGATAATCGCATAGATACATAGGCATCTAGTTTACCACTAACAACAAACGCTATTTCCATCGCAGCAGAACCATAAGACCGTGTACCACGTACTGTTCGAATCATGTCTATTACTTTTTCATGGTGAATATGTCGATTTGGTGCTACCCAGTGTGCGTTTATGCCAATAACTGATTCCTCTATTTTTACTGAAGGTAATTTACGTAATGGTGATTCATTGTACCATGCACCTTCGCCTGCTATTGCATAAAATAAGTCTTCACGCATTACATCAAATATGTAACCCAGTTTGCCTACTCCATTAATAAAAATGCCGATAGAAATCATAAAATGGCGATGTTGTTTGACAAAATTCATTGTGCCATCAATTGGATCTATAATCCAAACGACGCCATCCAATGTTTCTACATTCTCCCCCATCCCCTCTTCTCCTAATATTCTGTGGGTCGGGTCAAAGGCTCTTATTTGTTCTATGAAATATAATTCTGTCTCGCGGTCAATATTTGTAACAAGGTCATTTGCGCCTGATTTTGTTTCGATGACTAGATTGTACGAAAAGGCCTCTCGAATGCGGCTACCCGCTTCAAATATAATACTTTTAGCAAATTGATCAATTTGTTGTAAATTCATAATAACCCACCCTTCGATTATAAGAAAAGGCTCTATACTTTAGCCCTTCTTAAAATACTTACACCTATCTAACCACTAAAAATTGTGCTTATGCCATCATTTCTCACGATGATATATTAAATATGAAGCACATAATACTTTCCTGAAAATGTATGATATAGTGTCTATTTTACCCTTTATAACAATAAAAATCACCTGCTGTCGGAATATTCAGCAAGTGATTTTTCAAATTGGTATAAAATTTTTCTTACGCATAGGCGTGCAAACTTTCAAGTTCCATCTGAATTTCAACCAGACGTTTTTTACTTTTTTCAATTTCAAACTCATTTTTTTCATTCATCGCAGAAAATAGAGAAGCTAATTCATAATCTAATTCTAATTGTAAAATGTGTTCATATTGCTTTTCAATGTCAACTTTACGTATAATTTTTACGATTGGTTTCATAAAAATCACTTCCTTTTTTTATTTTTTTACAAAAACTTATCAAATTTGATAAAGTTCTTGTTATAAGATTTTTTCCCATTTCCGTAATAAAATAAACCTTATAAATCGAAAGGAGTTAATAAAATTGTCGAAAATAAAGTGGACTAACAAAGACTTTAATGTTTTTCAAATAGACGGTTTAGAACAGAGAATGGATGGATTAAATTCTTGTGTACGACCAAAATTCCAACTTCTTGGAGATGATTTTTCTTCCTTCTTTTCAAGTCATCTTGGCGAAGAATTTTACCCTCATGTTGCCAAGCATGCTCGAAGAACTGTTAATCCTCCAAATGACAGTTGGGTTGCCTTTGCCCCATACAAAAGAGGTTATAAATCATTACCTCACTTTCAGATTGGTCTTTGGAGCACACATTTATTCATCGTCTTAGCTATTATTTATGAAGCTCCACAAAAAAATGTGATGGCAGAACGTTTAATTACCAATAAAACATTGCTAAAGCAACTTCCTGATGATTTTATTGTGTCAGGAGATCATATGTCTCCCTCTGCAATCTCCTTACTAGATGCAAAAGAGGACAAGCTTGATGAATTACTTCTTCGTCTGCGTGATGTTAAAAAAGGTGAGTTTTTAGTAGGTCGCCATATTCCAAGAGAACAAGCAATCAAGCTGTCAGCTAGTCAACTTCATCAATTAACGGAAGAAACCTTTAGCCGCTTACTCCCTATTTATAACATCATTGTCGGAAAATAAGTTTGACGGATTGTGCTTTAAGTTTTGTGACATAATAACTAAAACAATTTTCACTGACTAAACCTTATATTTATATATTGTGGAAAATTTACGTTATTATCCCCATAACTGATAAAAAGGTAAATTTATTCGAGGAATATTCATGCTGATGATGGTTTGAGGGAATTATTCCATGCTTTTCGAAAAAAATCTGGGAAAATGCATTATCAATTTCGCCTTGGCGTAATTGCGTCCGGATGCTTTGGGCCAACAAATGTTTTCTGTGCGAAAACGTAGTGTTAACGCAGTAGCAGCAAAAGGGTTTTGTCTGTGCGAAAGCGTAGCGACAGCAACAAAAGGGTTTTGTCTGTGCGAAAGCGTAGCGACAGCAACAAAAGGGTTTTGTCTGTGCGAAAGCGTAGCGACAGCAACAACATGATGTTGGTCACTCAGTCGTTGACACAGCACGTGGCGTTCTTAGACTGAGTTCCTCTATTTCAGTAGGTGTTTGGACGCCCACTGAAAAGGAACCAAAACTGCATTCATCTCACTACCTGCAGAGGTAGGAGTCATCTGTATCTGCGCTGTCGCTATGCTTTCGTGCATAAAACATTTGCCGCTACGCTTTCGATACAAAAACCATTTGCTGAATGAAGATAAATCGATGTTTATGTAGTATATGAAATACGCTTATTTTTAACACCAAGATAGTGTAAAGCTATAAGGTAAAAAAATGAGGACGTGAGAAATACTCACGTCCTCATTTTTTATCGACGTTGCTTCGGGGCAACTTTAATAATCGTACCATCCGTTGCTTCTTTCGCTTGTTTAACAACAGGGTAACTCACATAACCACTTGCTTCTTCAAATTCACGAAAAATTGATTTTTCTTCAGCCTGTGAAGGGACAATTTCTTTAAAGCGACGGTATTTTGCCATCATTACTTCACGCTTGATGCCTTTTTCATAGGCTTGCTCAATTCCTTCAAAAAATTGAACAACATCAACAATTTCCTCAGTTGACCAATCAATTGAAAACGGATAAGAATATTCCATTGGACATAACCACCTTTATATTACTGTCCCCATTTTACTCGGATACTTTCTGCTTCTGCAACCATTCGAGTGATAAGTTCCTCAACCGTTGGAATGTCATGAATCATTCCTGTAACTTGTCCAGCCCAGCCAATCCCTTCATCTTTCTCACCATCATAAATAAATCGCTTATTTGCTTTCCCACTAATATAATCTTTCAATGCCTCATAAGTAGGTGTAGTGCGCTCAATTTCTAATATCTTTTCCGTAAATTCACTGCGTAATGCTCTTGCTGGTGCCCCTATAGAGCGCTTTATAACAGTCGTATCTGCCTCAGAACTTACGAGTAAGGCTTCTTTGTAAGCCTCTGAGGCATCGACACATTCCTTTGTCGCTATAAAACGCGTACCCATTTCAATTCCCTCTGCTCCTAGTGAATGTGCTGCCATCCAGCCGCGGCCATCACCAATTCCACCAGAAGCAATAACAGGAATTTTCACACTATCTACTACTTGTGGAACAAGCACCATTGTCCCTATATCATCGCGTCCAAGATGACCTCCACCTTCTTGACCAACTACCATAACAGCATCTGCGCCTAGTTGTTCTGCCTTTTGAGCTTGTCTACGTGCAGCAACTAGTACTAATTTCTTTATATCTGTTCCTGCCAATATATCGAAAATGGGTGCAGGATTTCCTCCAGTCATCGTAACTACTGGTACCTTTTCTTCTACTGCAACACGAACCATATCCTCATAACCAGTGCCATACATACCAATAGCAAAATTTACACCAAACGGTTTTTCAGTTAATGTTCGTACTTTATGAATTTCTGCGCGCAATAAGTCAGGATCTCGTAAACTCATTGCGGTTATTTGCCCCAGCCCTCCAGCATTCGACACCGCTGCTGCTAAATCAGCATATGCTAAATAGGCTAATCCCCCCTGAATAATTGGGTATTTAACATTTAACAGTTCCGTTACACGTGTATTCCAATTCATAGTACCTCCCCTTTCGTACTAATATTAACTTCTCTAAATCATCAAAAAAATCCTTTTAATTTAATGTAAAGTCTATTTTTTCATGTCGTTAGGTGCTATAATTCATTTGTTTTCTTAAATATTAAAAAGTGAGGTGGTACCTGCGTTGTCACAATTAGAGACTCCATTGTTCGACGTATTACTAAAACATCGGAACAGACATCCAATTCAGTTCCATATTCCAGGTCATAAGAAAGGTCATGGTATGGACCCTGCTTTCCGAGAATTCGTCGGCGACAACGTTTTATCAATTGATTTAATTAATATTGCTCCACTAGACGATTTACATTCACCAAAAGGCGCTATTAAAGAAGCGCAAGCACTTGCTGCAGATGCCTTTGGTGCTGATCATACATTTTTTTCCGTCCAAGGTACTAGTGGCGCTATCATGACGATGATTTTGACCGTCGTCGGTCCAGGTGATAAGATTCTAGTGCCAAGGAATGTTCATAAATCCATTATGTCGGCGGTTGTTTTCGCTGGTGCAATCCCGATTTTTATTCATCCCGAAGTAGATAGCGAATATGGTATTTCTCACGGAATATCTCCTGAAGCTGTCGAAAAGGCTTTACATGCTTACCCAGATACAAAAGCAGTCCTAGTTATTAACCCAACCTATTATGGCTTCACAGCTGATTTAAAACGCATTGTCGAAATCGCTCATAGCCGTAATATCCCGGTGGTAGTAGATGAAGCACATGGTGTACATATTAAATTCCATGATGACTTGCCATACTCAGCAATGGAGGCAGGTGCCGATATGGCAGCTACAAGTGTGCACAAACTTGGTGGCTCCATGACACAAACATCCATTTTAAATGTACGTGAGGGGCTTGTTTCTGCAAAACGTGTACAAGCTGTTTTTTCAATGCTAACTACTACATCAACATCTTATCCATTACTTGCTTCACTTGACACAGCTCGACGTCAGTTAGCGATTCATGGTTATGATTTAATCGACGATGCACTCCGTTTAGCAAAGGATGCACGTAAACGTATAAATCAAATTCCGCATTTAAAATGTGCAGGGAAGGAAAAATTACATTCATCTGCAACTTATGATATGGACCCTTTAAAACTTCTTATCAGCGTGAAAGATTTGGGAATTTCTGGACATCAAGCTGAGGAATGGTTACGTCATAATGCAAATATCGAAGTAGAACTGTCTGACCTATATAATATTTTATGTTTGGTGACATTAGCTGATACAAAAAAAGAGATTAATCTTCTGGTGAATGCACTAAATCGTATGTCAAAAGCATTTGATTCAGAGGCTGCTATTACTGAAGCAGTTGTTAATGTTCCAGAGATCCCAGCTCTCGCCATGTCTCCACGTGATGCTTTTTATGCAGATACAGAAGTGGTTCCACTTGCAGAAGCTGATAACTGTATTTGTGCAGAATTTATTATGGTATATCCTCCTGGTATTCCGATTTTTATTCCCGGGGAAATAATTACTCAAGAAAATATTCGTTATATTCAAATGAATATTGAAGCTGGTTTACCAGTACAAGGACCCGAGGATACATCATTAAAGACAATTCGTGTTATAAAAGAACGTAAGCCAATTATTTAAAAATTACAAGCTACCTCTTCGTTATGAAGGGGTAGCTTATTTCAATTATAAAACGCCGTCGAAAGAATACCCGGGTTAGGAAAAACAAGCTGCCAATACCTTAACTAATTCCACTTTCGCTACATTTAGAAATGGGAGATTGCTAAGAACGCCTTCTGCCAAGTAAAGATAAATGAGCAAAAAATTCGATTCTTCGTTGTGCTTTACCTACAATATTTAGAAAAGGAGTGATGGAATGAATACATGGGATCAACAATTTAAAACAGCCAAATATGTCTACGGCGAGCAACCGAATGCTTTTATTAAAGACTATGTACATTATTTAAAAGATACTCAAAATGTGGCTGCATACGCAGAAGGTGAGGGGCGAAATGCCGTATTTTTAGCTTCAAAGGGGCATACTGTAACTGCCTTTGATTATGCTCAAAGTGGTCTTGAAAAGACGGAACAGCTGGCAAAAAAACATAATGTTACAGTCCATACAAAGCTTGCAAACTTACTTCAAGATGAATTACCAGTAGAAATGTTCGATGCTGCTATCATGGTGTTTGGTCATTTTCCAGCTGAACAGCAACTTGAAGTGTTTAAGCGGATTATAGATTCCGTAAAGCCAGGGGGTAGGATTATGATGGAATTGTATTCTATTTATCAACTACCTTACGCTTCAGGCGGACCAAAGAAGCTTGATTTTTTATATGATCCATTAAACGTTCTTACATGGTGTCAACCTCACAAAATTATCCATTTTTTCACAGGCGAACAAGTACGAAATGAAGGTATACTGCATACAGGACTTGCACATACCATTCAATTTATTATCGAAAAAAATTAAAAAGGAGGCTGGGACATAACTAAATGCTTCCTTCGTAAAGCAGAATAATCTCTAAATTAACAAAACACGATAAATAGAAAAACCGAACTATTCCAAAACACTTCATGAGCGTTTCATTGGATAATTCGGGTTTTTTGTTGGCTGAAACGCCTTTGTCTCAGCTCTTTTTTACATAAATAAATAAACAAATAGAGGACAAATAAATGCGCCTATAATTGCAGATAAGCCCATCGATAACGAGCCCACTGATAATTCTTGCTCTCCATATTCTCTTAATTTAACAAGCCCTACACCATGTGAAGCACTACCTACTGCAACACCTCTGCTAACAGCTGAGTCAATTTTACCGTATTTAATGACTAATGGTCCGATAATAGCGCCTACAAAACCTGCTAACATTACTAATACAGCTGTTAAAGGTGGAATACCACCAATCGTTTCGCTCACCTGCATGCCAACCGGTGTCGTTAATGATTTAGGCAAGGCCGTCAACATCCAGCTATCACTGACACCAATCCATTTTAGCATAACAAAAATGGTCAATATACCAGTAATCATGGCAATAAAAATGCCTGATAAAATAGAATACTTGTATTTCATAATAATCTCACGCTGATTATATAAAGGATACGCGAGTGCTACAACTGCTGGACCTAGCATTTTTTGTAGCCACTTTCCTCCCTCCATATACGTTGAATATGGAATATGAAAGACTAATAAAATGACTGCACTAACGATGGTTGTCGTCACTAGCGGGATCATTAGAGGATGTGGGAAACGCTGATAAAGTTTTGTAAATAACAAAAACATCACAATGGTGCCAATGACAACAATGATTTCAGTCAACGGTTAATTCCCCCTTTCCATCCTCTACAATGGTCTCTGTTTCTTTCTTGGCCAGCTCTTTTTTCTCGATTAATTGACTAAGCAATCCCGTAACATAAATAGAGATTAATGTACTTGCTATAACAGCTAAAATAATTAACAGGCCAGTAGTTGATATAAGTTCAGGATAGTCAATTACTCCCACTGTTGCTGGAATGAAGAACAATGTTAATACGCCAATTAAAAAGCCTGCTCCATCTTGAATATATTCTACCTTAATTATTTTAAGAATGAGTGAAAGTGCTAATAATAGTAATCCAATGACACTTCCTGGAAGAGGCACATGTAATACAGACACAATGCCTACGCCCATGTAATAAAAAATATTGAGTATTCCAATTTGGACAATAATACGAACAACTCTCATTAACATCGTAGCAAATTTTTCGTTCAACATTTCGCCACTTTTCACCCCCTATTACGTTTATTCTACAACTGTAGGAATTTTCTGTCTATTACAATTTTAGAAAAACAATAAAAAAGAAGATTGCTCAATAACACTTTGAGCGATCTTCTTTCGATATACGAGATAAGGAGAAGTCTCAATCAGTGCAGGTTCCCTCTCATCTCCATCGGAATAGAGGAACCCCAAGCTCAAACCTTCACATCCAGTGAAAATGCTTGTGTGATCAGTATCCTATTCCCTCGAACCAATCGTGCTTATATGGGTAGCTGGTCTCCCTTATATATTTCCTTTTCTGAAAAAATACCACTATCTTAGCCACTCTTTTTTATAAAGCATGTCCTGAACCACCATCAATATTTACTGAAGTGCCTGTCACATAACTTGCTGCATTAGATACTAAAAATGTAATGACATTTGCCGCTTCTTGAGTGTCTCCTACACGTGCAAGCGGAATTGCTTGGCCTACTTTACGAGAATAATCTTCCCATGACAGCTCTGGCGCTTCCATTTTCCACATCTTTTCAATTTGATCACTGCGAATCAAGCCAATACAAACAGAATTTACGCGAATATTGTCTTGCCCTAGGTCCTTACTCATGGCCTTCGTTAATGCAAGCCCTGCCGCACGACTTACAGTAGTAGGAAGTGAGTTTGCTGGTGGTGTTTTAGCCATTACTGCAGATACATTAACAATTGCACCCCCACCAGCCTTACGCATATGAGGTGTAGCATATTTCGAACAGTTGACAGCGCCAAATACTTTTAAATCCAAATCAGCTTGCCATAGCTCACTACTTACCGATTCAAATGGATTAGCAGAAGCTGTACCTGCATTATTAATAAGAATATCAAGACGGCCAAAATGTTCTACTGCTCGCTCTATTAAGTACCTACAATCCTTTTCCTTTGTAATATCAGTCGGTACAATTAAAACATCCTCGCCAGTTTCATTTTTAATACATCCAGCGGCCACTTGGAGCTGCTTTTCACCTCGAGCACATAGCACAACCTTCGCTCCCTCTTTCACAAGCTGCATCGCTGTATAATAACCAATTCCCTTACTTGATCCTGTAATAATTGCTACTTTCCCCTTTAACCCTAGTTCCATTTTCATCACCCCAGTTTTTTGGTTCAACTTCAATTGTTCAGTAGGCCTCATAATAATTAAAAGTCTAGCAGTGAGTTTCCTACTTTAATCTGTAATTTGGTAGGTTCTATTTGTTGCTTTGCTTAGATCTATCCGTCACTCTAATAGATCTATCCTTTAAACTCCCTACTCCTATCTATAACTCGAACTATATTTTTTGAATATTCATTCGATATAGTTACTTTATCAAAATTACGAGTAATATACAAAAAACGGCTACAAAGCAAATGCTTTATAACCGTTTTAGTTGTTTCGAGTTATTTTTTAGTTACGATATGGATTGGGTTGCCAAGTAATACTTCAGCAGTTTCCATCGTAATTTCACCTAATGTTGGGTGAGCATGGATTGTTAATGCAAGATCTTCAGCAGTCATACCGCCTTCAATTGCTAAGCCCATTTCAGCGATCATATCAGATGCACCAGCACCTACGATTTGAGCACCGATTAATAAACCGTCTTCTTTACGCGCAACAAGCTTCACGAAACCTTCTGTTTGGTTTAATGCAAGCGCACGACCATTTGCTGCGAATGGGAATTTCGCTGCAGAGTATTCGATGCCTTCAGCTTTAGCTTGGTCTTCGTTGTAACCAACTGTCGCCATTTCTGGATCTGTGAAGCACACAGCAGGAACAGCTAAATAGTCAACAATTGATTTTTCACCAGCGATTGCTTCAGCAGCAACTTTACCTTCGTAAGATGCTTTATGAGCAAGTTGAGGACCTGCAACGATATCACCGATTGCATAGATATTTGGAATATTTGTACGACATTGTTTGTCAACATTGATAAGACCGCGTTCACCGAATTCAATACCGATTTCAGCAAGGCCCATTTCATCTGTATTTGGACGACGACCAACAGTAACTAATACATAGTCGGCTTCAACTTTTTTCTCTTCTCCGCCAACTTCATAAGTTACAACTACGCCGTTTTCTGTTTCTTCAACGCCTTTTGCAGATGCGTTAACTTCAATTTCAACGCCTTTCTTTTTAAGGCCTTTTTTCACGATTTGTGTCATTTGTTTTTCAAAGCCAGCTAAGATATCTTTTCCGCCTTCGATAATTGTTACTTGTGAGCCAAGGTTAGCATAAGCAGAACCTAACTCTGTACCAATATAACCTCCACCGATAACAACTAATTTACCTGGAACTTCTTGTAAAGAAAGTGCCCCAGTAGAATTTAGTACGCGGTCAGAGAATTTAAATGTTGGAATTTCAACTGGGCGAGAACCTGTTGCGATAATAACATTGTTAAATGTGTAAGTTTGAGCAGATTCACCATTGATGATACGCACTGAATGAGCGTCAACGAAATAAGCTTCACCTTGTACAATTTCTACTTTGTTACCTTTAAGTAAGCCTTCAACACCGCCAGTTAATTTTTTAACAACGCTGTCTTTAAATGCTTGTGCTTTTGAGAAGTCTAATTTCACATCAGAAGCGATGATACCCATGTCATCTGAATGTTTAGCATGCTCAAAACGGTGACCTACTGAAATTAATGCTTTAGATGGTATACAACCTACGTTTAAGCACACACCACCAAGTACATTTTTTTCAACGATTGTTACTTTTTGGCCAGTTTGAGCT
Source organism: Lysinibacillus sp. NPDC097231 (assembly GCF_044761885.1). Lineage (NCBI taxonomy): Bacteria > Bacillati > Bacillota > Bacilli > Caryophanales > Bacillaceae > Lysinibacillus > Lysinibacillus sp. NPDC097231. The sequence continues at coordinate 13,257 of NZ_JBIWDH010000045.1, forward strand.
GCACGGATTGCTGCTACATATCCTCCAGGACCTGAACCAATGACAAGAGTATCTGTTTCGATTGGAAAATCTCCTACTACCATTTTTGTTACGCCTCCATTAATAATAATTCTGGTTCACTTAACAAACGCTTTAAGTGATTTAAAGCATTTTGCGCAGTGGCTCCATCAATCATACGATGATCAAAGCTCAATGATAATGCTAACACAGGTGCGGCTACAATTTCACCATTTTTTATTACAGGTTTTTCTGAAATTCGACCAATACCTAAAATCGCTACTTCAGGATGATTAATTACCGGAGTAAACCATTGTCCTCCTGCAGAACCGATATTCGTAATGGACATCGAAGCGCCCTTCATTTCATGTGGTGCAAGCTTGCCTTCACGTGCTTTAGTCGCTAATTCATTAATCTCATTAGATACAGCAAAAACAGATTTACGATCTGCGTGCTTAATAACTGGTACTAGTAAGCCTTTTTCTGTATCTGCAGCAATACCAATATTGTAGTAATGCTTTTGAATAATTTCTTGTGTTGCATCATCTAAAGAGCGGTTAAATTCTGGGAATTCACGTAAAGTTGAAATAAGCGCTTTAACTACGTATGGTAAATACGTTAATTTGACACCTTTTTCAGCAGCGATATCTTTGAATTTTTTACGATGTGCTACTAGAGCTGTTACATCGACTTCATCCATTAGTGTAACATGTGGAGCCGTTTGTTTCGAGTGAACCATCGCTTTTGCAATCGCTTTTCGAATGCCAGACATTTTCTCGCGTGTTTCTGGGAATTCGCCCTCAAGGACTACTTGTGGTGCTGCTACAGTTGTTTCTTGTTGAACAGCTTCTTCGTTCGCAACTTGTGCTACTTCAGCTTCTACATTGCCTCCACCATTTAAGATATTCTCAATATCTTGTTTTAAAATACGTCCATTTTTGCCTGTACCTTTAACTTCATGAATGTTGACATCATTGTCTCGGGCAAATTTACGTACTGAAGGCATTGCAATGACACGCTTATTCTCTTCAACAACAACTTCAGTTTTTTCAGGAGTTTTCTCTGGAGCCTGCTCATTCTCAACAGGTGCCTTCGCTACTTCTTTACCAAACTCAGCTGTCGCTTGAACTTGTGCTTCTGTTTTCGCTTCGGCATGGTCATCACCTTTTAGCTTTAAGTCTTCATAGCCAGGTGCATCAAAGCGGATTAAGACATCACCAACAACTGCTACTGTGCCTTCTCCTACTAAGACTTCCTCTACAGTCCCTTCAACTGGTGAAGGGATTTCCACCACTGCTTTATCGTTTTGTACTTCACAAAGAATATCGTCTTCTTTTACTTTATCTCCAGCTTTAACGAACCATTTCACGATTTCGCCTTCGTGAATACCCTCGCCAATATCCGGTAATCTGAATTCAAATGCCATGTGTACCCATCCTTTCTATTCACCGTTCTTCATGTTTAGAAGCTACAATCAATTATGCCTCGGCATAATTGCGTCCGGGATCGGCTTTGTGCTTAGGCCTGCATGATGCAGGTCAGTTAGCCGTTATCGCATGGATGCGATGATTTTAGGCTAACATCCTTTAGCACTCCTCTCCGATTCCGTGACATCCGCCGGAGGCTTTAACTTCTTTCAGCGGATGTTTGGACACCTACTGAAGTGACTTTAAACCGCATTCATCTCACCACCTATAGAAGTGGGAGACTTCTGCTGAAAGAAGTTAGAATGTTAAAACTTTTTTAGCTGTTTCCATTACATCTTTATAGTTCGGTAACCAAACACCTTCAGCTTGTGGGAATGGGTACACAGTATCTGGTGCAGCCACACGAAGTACAGGTGCTTCTAAGCTTAAAATCGCGCGCTCTGTAATTTCAGCCACTACGTTTGCAGCAATACCTGCTTGTTTTTGAGCTTCTTGTACAACAATAGCACGACCTGTTTTTTCAACTGATGTAATAATTGTTTCAATATCAATTGGTTGAATAGTACGTAAATCAATAACTTCTACAGAATGACCTTCTTTTTCTAGCTCTTCTGCAGCCTTTAAGCTTTCGTGAACCATTAAACCATAGGCAACAATTGTTAAATCTTTACCTTCACGTTTTACATCCGCTTTCCCTAATGGAATTTCATATGCTTCCTCAGGCACCTCTTCACGGAATGAACGATATAGTTTTAAATGCTCTAAGAAAATAACTGGGTTATCATTTCGAATTGAAGAAATCAGTAAACCTTTAGCATCGTAAGGTGTAGATGGTACAACAACCGTTAAACCTGGTTGTGCTGTCATCAAGCTTTCTAAGCTATCAGAGTGCATTTCTGGTGTATGTACACCACCACCAAATGGAGAACGTATTGTTACAGGTGCATTATAGACACCACCACTACGATAGCTCATACGTGCTAATTGACCACTAATTGAATCCATTACTTCATAAACAAAGCCGAAGAACTGAATTTCAGGAACTGGACGGAAACCTTGAAGAGAAAGACCGATTGCTAGGCCACCAATACCTGATTCTGCTAATGGTGTATCGAATACACGGTCAACACCAAATTCTTTTTGTAGGCCTTCAGTTGCGCGGAATACCCCACCGTTGACACCTACATCTTCTCCGAATACAAGAACGTTTTCATCATTCTTTAATTCTGTGCGAAGTGCATCTGTAATTGCTTGAATCATTGTCATTTGTGCCATAGGTTATTTCGACTCCTTCTCTTTATAGATTTCATACTGTTCTTTTAAATTAGATGGCATTTCACCTTTATACATGTTTTCCATTAACTCTGTTACTTTTTGCTTTGGAGCTGCATCAGCTTTCTTAATAGCTTCTTTAATTTCTTCTTTAGCGCGCTCGATTACTGCCTCTTCTTTTTTCTCATCCCATAAACCTTTTGCCTCTAGGTATTTACGGAAGCGTACAAGAGGGTCCTTTTGTACCCATTCATTATCTGTATCAGAAGTACGGTAACGTGTTGGGTCATCTCCTGCCATTGTATGCGGACCATAGCGATAGCACATTGTTTCAATTAAAGTTGGACCTTCACCATTAATTGCGCGTTCACGTGCATCACGTGTTGCTACGTAAACTGCAAGCGCATCCATACCATCTACTAAAATACTTGGTAAACCTGCCGCTACACCTTTTTGAGCAATTGTTTTCGCAGCTGTTTGTAATTCACGAGGTGTTGAAATCGCAAATTGGTTATTTTGTACGATGAAGATTGCTGGTGATTTAAACGCACCTGCAAAGTTAATGCCTTCATAGAAATCCCCTTGCGATGAACCACCATCACCTGTATAGGTTACAGCAACAGCTTTTTTACCACGTTTTTGAATACCAAGCGCAACACCTGCTGCTTGAATATATTGTGCACCGATAATAATTTGAGGTGGTAAAACATTTACACCCTCAGGAACTTGGTTACCCACGAAATGTCCGCGAGAGAATAAAAATGCTTTATCTAAAGGTAAACCATGCCATACGATTTGTGGTACATCACGGTAACCCGGTAAAATCCAATCTTCTTTTTCTAAGGCAAAGTGTGAAGCAAGTTGTGAAGCTTCCTGACCTGCCGTCGGAGCATAGAAGCCTAAACGTCCTTGACGGTTAAGAGAAATAGAGCGTTGGTCTAAAATACGTGTATAAACCATACGCGTCATTAACTCAACTAACTCCTCGTCTGATAATTTCGGATCTGCCGCTTCATTTATAATTTCGCCTTCTTCATTCAAAATTTGAAACATTTCAAACTTGTCTTCGATTTCAGTTAGCGTTTGTTTAGCATCAAAAATATTATTGTTTTTCTTGCTCATTTGTCCCATCTCCCTTTCAACTGTATTAAAATAAATCAGCTTTTTAACTAGTACAACTTATTCTTAGCACTCAGTATACTGAATAAAATACCGTCGGTCAATCATATATTACGCGTATAAACAAAGATTTTTTCTAAAATAATGATTAATTCAAACTGTCCCACACTGTACTAATAATAAAATTCATCTGTATTACAACAATGTATTTATAGCGCACAAATATTAGGTTTCCCTACTTGATTACCAATAGTAGAATGCCCAGTTCTAGATAATCTAATAGCTACACACAAACTTTTTAAGTATTTTCAAATAAGATCTTTTTTCATGTGATTGTTTTAATACGTGATGTATACTTATAAATAAGGCACTACAAAGTTGAAAGGAAGATTCACATATGATTTTAATGGATGATATTATTCGCGAAGGTCATCCGACTTTACGCACAAAAGCTGAAGAGGTTAAATTCCCTTTAACTGATGAAGTACGACAACTTGCAGAAGACATGCTTCAATATTTAATCAACAGCCAAGATCCTGAAATTGCAGATAAATATGATTTACGTAGCGGCATTGGGTTAGCTGCCAATCAAGTAAATAGCCTACATCGAATGTTTGCCCTCCATTTAACAGACGAGGAAGGCGAACAATTAAGTTTTGTAGCAATCAACCCAAAAATTGTGAGCCATTCTGTAGAAAACACATATCTCCCAGCAGGTGAGGGCTGTCTTTCTGTAGATCGTAATGTACCTGGCTATGTGCCACGACACGCACGCATCACAGCAAAGTTTAAAACCATCGATGGTGAAGAGAAAAAAATGCGACTAACAGGCTTACCTGCAATAGCATTCCAACACGAGTTAGATCATCTTAATGGCATTATGTTTTACGATCACATAAATGAAAAAAATCCATTTACAGAAATTCCGAACTCAATACCATATGAGCGTGACTAAAAAGATACATTGAGCAAACAAACCTCTGCAGTTATTCAATTCTGCCGAGGTTTATTTTTTATGATACATCCCACATTCAAAAAAACCTTCTAATTAGAAGGCTTTTTCTCGATATTTAAACTATTACTTTTTTTGTTTTAACTTCTTTCAGCAAGTATTTTGGTAGCGAAAGCGAAGCGTCAGCTACAAATTTTTTTGCACGAAAGCATAACCACAGTAGCAGATACAGAAGTTAAATAATAGCTAGTTTGCGCATGATTTTAGCTAGACCGTCCTCATCAACATGATCTGCAATATGTGTAGCAACAGCTTTCACTCTCTCATGACCATTTCCCATTGCCACGCTTGTACCAACTGCTTGTAGCATTTCTATATCATTAATGCCGTCTCCGAAAGCTATAGCATCTTTTAGTGTAAGTTCCATTCTTGCAAGCACTTTTTCAATGCCAGCAGCCTTAGAACCACCCTTTGGTAAAATATCACATGAATAGCGATGCCAACGCACAAATTGTACATTTGGAAATGCTTCACAATATAAAGGCTCATCTTTTTCTTCCATAAAGATGAGTGTTTGATATACGTTGTTCTGCATATAATAAGTAGAGTCTAATGCTGGATATGGGTATTTTAAAGTATTTAAGCTTTCTTCTACCATATTGTTATTTCCAACAGAAGCAATCATTTGTTGGTCGTCTAAAAAAACTACGGGTTCATTTCGAGCTTCACCGAAGGCAATGATTTTGGCTAGCTCGTCTCTTTCAATACCGTTTGTATAGACAACCTCTCCTTGATAAACAACATATTGTCCATTAAAAGTTACATACGTATTTATATCTAGCTCTTCTAGTAAAGGTTGAATCATGAAAGGTGCACGTCCAGTTGCAATTGCTAGTTCATATCCTTTACGACGAGCTTCAAAAAGTGCTTCTTTCGCAGAAGCAGGTAATTTTTTTTCACTATTATAAAGTGTACCATCAACATCGAAAAATAATATTTTGTTCATCTTATAGTCCCTTCCATATGCATTACCCTGCAAAGGTAAATAACTTTACATAGGTATAAATTTTTATTATAATGATCCTAAGGAGTGATGTGCCATGCTGAAGAGACTCAAACGAAAATTATTGAAGCAACTTCGCGGCGTACTCGGAAAAAAATCAATTGCCTAACATTTGCCCTTCATTATTTGAAGGGCTTTTCTTTATTTTAGAGTAAGTGCGTGATAATATAAAGGAAATGCATTTATTTGGCTATGTGCAACCACTGTCTCATTGCTTTTTATGAATTACGTTCTTGTCGTAATTACGTCTGGATTTTGTTATGTGCAAAAGACTGCACGACGCAGGTCATTAGCCGTAGCTCGCTTTCAGTTACATGGATGCAATGTTAGGCTAATATCCTATAATGATTCCTTTCAAAATCTTGACAGCTACAAGAGGCTTTATCTTTTATCCAGCCGTTCTTTTAACACCCACTGTCTTCTGTGGTTGACCACTGGGCTTTTGCCTTAAAATACACTTGCTGAGTGAAGATAAATTGTGCAAATTTAAAACATTGAGATACAAGAACTTCAAACGCCTATTTCATCCTTAACATCTAGAAATTCGCTGTTTTTTTCTTGTAGTACGTGCGTGGTATTAGTCAAAGGTGCAATAAATTTGTACGCAATAAAAGGAGAGCAAACTATGATTTACAAAGTTTATTATCAAGAATATGCAAATGAGATTCCAGTTCGCGAAAACACTAAAAGTCTATACCTTGAAGCTACTTCAGAACGCGAAGTACGTCAAAAGTTAAAGGACCGAAACTACAACATAGAGTTCGTTCAACTGCTTGAAGGTAACTATTTAGTCTACGAACAAGCAAGTCCGAACTTCATCTTGGAGGAAATTTAACAAACATGAAGTTTGTTAAAAATGACCAAGCAGCTGTTTTCGCGCTCGGCGGACTGGGCGAAATCGGCAAAAACACTTACGGCGTTCAATTCCAAGATGAAATCATCTTAATTGATGCCGGCATTAAATTCCCAGAAGACGACTTACTCGGCATTGACTATGTTATTCCAGATTATACGTATTTAGTACGTAACGTCGACAAAATTAAAGGTCTATTTATTACGCATGGACACGAGGATCATATTGGTGGTATCCCTTATTTATTACGTCAAGTGAATGTCCCTGTCTATGGTGGTAAGCTTGCACTTGGCCTATTACGTAATAAATTAGAAGAACATGGCTTGCTACGTACAACAAAACTTATCGAGATTAAAGAAGAAGATGTTATTAAATTCAGAAAAACATCTGTCAGCTTCTTTAGAACAACGCATAGTATTCCAGATGCTTACGGTATTGTCGTAAAAACACCACCTGGTAACATCGTGCATACAGGAGATTTTAAATTCGACTTTACACCAGTAGGCGAGCCTGCCAACTTAACGAAAATGGCAGAAATCGGACGTGATGGAGTACTTTGCTTACTTTCAGATAGTACAAACGCTGAAAAGCCAAACTTCACTATGTCAGAACGGACAGTTGGAAAAAGTATCGATGAAATATTCCGTAAGGTTGATAGTCGTATTATTTTTGCAACATTTGCATCAAACATACATCGTTTACAACAAGCTACAGACGCTGCAGTAAAATACGGACGAAAAATTGCTGTTTTTGGCCGTTCAATGGATAATGCCATTACAATCGGTAGAGAACTTGGCTATATTAACGCGCCGAAGGATACATTTATCGATGCCCAAAGCATTAATCGACTTCCTGCCAACGAAGTAATGATATTATGTACAGGCTCTCAAGGTGAACCGATGGCTGCCCTTTCTCGCATTGCAAATGGTACGCATCGTCAAATCCAAATCCAGCCTGGTGACACAGTTATCTTTTCTTCTTCACCAGTACCCGGAAATACAGTGAGTGTTAACAAAATCATCAATTTACTGTTCCGTGCAGGTGCAGAAGTTATTCATGGTGCACTCAATAATATCCATACTTCTGGTCACGGTTCTCAGGAAGAACAAAAATTAATGCTACGCTTAATGAAGCCTAAATTCTTTATGCCAATTCATGGAGAATTCCGTATGTTAAAAATGCATACACATCTAGCAGAAGATTGTGATGTTCTACTTGAAAATACGTTCGTAATGGAAAATGGTGATGTGCTTGCATTAAGTGCTAACGAAGCACATGTAGCAGGCCGTATTCCTTCGGGAGACATTTACATTGATGGCAATGGTATTGGTGACATCGGTAATATCGTGCTACGTGACCGACGCATTCTTTCTGAAGAAGGTTTAGTTATTGTCGTTGTAAGTGTTGATATGGAAAATCAAAAAATCGTTTCCGGCCCAGACATTATTTCTAGAGGATTTGTTTACATGCGTGAGTCAGGTACGATGATTAATGAGGCACAAAAAATGCTAAATCGTCATCTAAACGAATCTATTCAAAGCAAAACTCCTCAATGGACTGAGCTAAAAAATGAAATTACTGATGTGTTAGGACCATATCTATTTGAAAAAACAAAACGTCGACCTATGATTTTACCTATTATTATGGAGGTTTAACCTCATTTCTAAAAAGCTACGTAAAAATTGCGTAGCTTTTTTTATTTTTTACAATTTTGAAACTTATTTTTTTCTTTTTCGTATATAGTAATGGAAATTAAAACTCATTTCTAATCACCTTAGACTATTACATACTTCTCGCTATCACTTCATTTTTTGCAAGAAAATTCTTTTATTACAATAGAAAATAGAATTGCTCCCCTATCAGAGTGAGCAATCCTATCCTTAAATCTAAATTTCAAAATATTTAGCCATTACATAAGCAACCCATTTATAATCCGGCTGTAAGCGTATGTTTTCAATTAGCCCCTTTAAAATTGCTTTGCTATAGGTTGGATTTTCAACTTGATATTTTAATAATTCAAGAGACTCACGTTCAATGGACTCTTCTAAGCCATCTAGATGTTGTTCGATTAATTCTAGCAAAGATTCCTGTGAAACTTCTTCATCACAAGGTTTTGCTGTCAATTGAATAAGATCTTTGGTTATAAACGGAATCGTTGTATACCGTGCAATAATTTCCGTCTTTTCAGCTAGAGATTTAGCCAATAGCTCTAAATCGAGTGGTATATCAGAAAAAATAAAAAGTTCTGAATAACTTTTCATAAATCCTTTAATACAATATATGACATCATATTTTGTCTCGTAGAGTTCATCCTGATATACCTGCTCAAGCATATAGATGATCGATTTAGTCATATCAGCATCATATGCACTTATTTTCTGAAACAACTCGTTTTTTGCAAGAAGTACTTTCTCATTAAAAAACACACGGGCAGATGCAGCATTTTTTTTAAATGCTTGAAAAATACTTTTGTAAAACTCAACTAAAATGATATCTTTACTAAGTGAACTCCTGACTACTTGGTCAATATCAGTAACAAACTGTTGTAGATAATACTCTACCATGGAAATTAGAAGCTCATCTTTTGTTTTGAAAGATAAATAAAATGCTCCTTTTGAAATTCCACATCGTTCTGTAATTTGCTGTACAGATGTAGATTCAAAGCCTTGCTCTGAGAATAACTCCAATGCTTTCTCCATAATTAATTGCTTTTTTAACATACTTTTAACTCTCTCCTAGTGTATTTCGTTGACAAATGACCGTTTAGTCATTATTATAAGTAAATGAATCTAGTAAGTCAATAAAGGGTAGGTGTAAAGGTGAAAGGTTTAGTTAATTTCGTATTGAAAAACAAATTGGCAGTGTGGTTATTAACAATTATCATCACTGTCTCAGGTATTTATTCAGGTACAAGAATGAAAATGGAATCAATACCTGATATATCAATACCATACTTAATTGTTATGGGCGTATATCCTGGTGCAACTCCTGAACAAGTTATGAATGAGCTTTCCATTCCATTTGAAAAGTCAGTAGAAAGCTTAGAAGATGTAAAGTCAGTTACTTCATCATCCTCTTCAAACGTAGCACAAGTTCAAGTTGAATACGACTACGGAATTGATATGGATGAGAAAAAACGCCAGTTAGAGTCCGCTTTAGATAATATTAATTTACCTGAAGGTGCTCAAAAGCCAACAATAATGGCAATTAGCATGAATATGATGCCTGTGGTGGCTTTATCAGTTAGTAGTTCTAAGGAAGATATTGTTGAACTAACGTCAACAGTCCAAGACATTTTACTTCCTAAAATTGAAAAAATTGATGGTGTTGCTTCTGCAACCATTACAGGTCAGCACATTAACCAAGTTTCATTTAAATATGATGAAGCTAAAATGGCTGCACTTGGCGTAACAGAAGAATCTGTCAAGCAAATGATTCAAGCAAGTGATATGTCACTTTCACTTGGTTTATATCAATTTACTGTTGGTGAACAAGCCGTTTCAGTAGACGGTAAAGTTAAAACAGTAGATGAATTAAAAGACTTATTAATCCCAGTCACACCTTCAGCTACAAATCCTTCCCCATTCGTTCGTTTAGGTGATATTGCTACGATTGAAGTAGAAGGTAAAGTACAATCTATATCACGTACTAATGGTCAAGATGCCATTGCGATTCAAATTGTAAAAGGTCAAGATGCAAATACGGTAAAAGTCGTAAATGCGGTGAAAGACCTTATGAAAGATGAAGAAAAAAAATTAGACGGCTTAAAAGTGGATATCTCACTTGACCAAGGTGCTCCGATTGAAGATTCTGTTTTCACAATGATTGAAAAAGCAGTATTCGGTGGTGCAATTGCCGTATTAATTATTTTGCTTTTCTTACGTGATTTTAAATCAACAATTATTTCGATTATTTCTATCCCAGTTTCCGTATTTATGGCATTACTACTTTTAAACTGGATGAATATAACATTAAACATAATGACACTCGGTGCGATTACCGTAGCAATTGGTCGTGTAATTGATGACTCCATTGTAGTTGTTGAAAATATTTATCGACGTATCCATTTAAAAGACGAAAAATTAACAGGTCGTGCACTTATTCGTGAAGCGACAATTGAAATGTTTAAACCAATCCTTTCTTCTACATTAGTAACCGTGGCAGTATTTGCCCCACTAATTTTTGTAGGCGGTATGGTTGGCGAATTATTTATGCCGTTTGCGTTAACAATGACATTTGCTCTGGGTGCTTCATTAATAGTGGCGATTACAATCGTTCCAGCTTTATCTCACTTCCTATTCCGTAAAAAAATATACGGTGAGAAAAAAGAAAGTCAGCATAAAGAAGTTGGTAAACTAGCTAATTGGTATAAAGGTGTACTAGAAAAAGCATTAAACCATAAAATCATTACATCACTTATAGCGATTGTACTACTTGTTGGTTCCCTTGCTTTAACACCATTAATCGGCTTTAGTTTCATGGGCTCACAAGAGGAAAAAGTTATGTACCTAACATACACACCAGGTACAGGTGAACTAATGAAAGATACTGAGGCAAATGTTGCTAAAGTAGAAGAAGAATTAATGAAGCGTAAAGACATTAATATTTTACAAGTCTCTATCAATGATCCACAAAATGTCGATCCAGCTGCTATGATGATGGGTGGCGGTTCTGGTGGAGCCTTAATGTACCTAATCTTCGATCCAGATATGAAGGACTTCCCTGAAGCACGTGAAGAAGTAGAGGACTATGTATTTAACATCGGTCAATCAGGAGAATGGAAATCTCAAAACTTCTCATCAATGTCAATGTCTTCAAATGAAGTTAGCTACACATTATATAGTGAAAACTTAGACAACCTTCGTGGTGCAGTGAAAAAAGTAGAAGGTGCATTAAAAGAAGTTGATGGTTTAGAGGACGTTAAATCTGATTTTGAAGATCCTTATGTTGAGCATACCCTTAAAGTAGAACAGAAAAATGTTCTACAATACGGTTTAACAACTGCTCAAATCGTGATGGCGCTGAATTCAAATACATCTAAAGATGTGTTAACAAAAGTGCAGCATAATGGTGAAGATATTGATGTTATTGTGCAACATGAAGCAAAAGCAGCGGCACTATCTCTTGATGATGTATTAGCTACTGAAATCAAAACAGCTTTAGGCACAACAATGAAAATTGGTGAATTAGTAGATGTAGAGGAAGGTACTACACTTAACTCATTATCTCGCTCGAAAGGTGAATATTACGCAACAGTTTCTGGTACGATTATCGGTGACGATATTTCAAAAGCAACTTCTGCTGCTGATAAAAAGATCGATAAATTAGATTTACCAAAAGGTGTAACGACTGGCGTTGCAGGTGTAGCTGCAGATATGCAAGAAACATTTACACAGCTTGGAATTGCTATGTTAGCTGCGATCGCTATCGTTTACTTCATCCTAGTAGTAACATTCGGTGAAGGTTTAGCACCATTAGCTATTCTATTCTCACTACCATTTGCAGTTATTGGTGCATTCGGCGGATTGTTCGTAACAGGTCAAACAATTTCTGTTTCTGTTATGATGGGACTATTAATGTTGATTGGTATCGTTGTGACAAACGCCATCGTATTAGTAGACCGCATTATTCATATGGAACGTGACGGACTCGTTATGCGTGAGGCAATTTTAGAAGCTGGTGCAACCCGTTTACGCCCAATCCTAATGACTGCCATTGCCACAATCGGTGCAATGATTCCAATGGCATTAGGTGGTGGTGGTAGTGGTCTAATTTCTAAAGACCTAGCGATTACCGTAATTGGTGGTTTACTATCTTCAACATTATTAACATTAGTAGTTGTACCAATCGTTTATGAAATGTTATCTAAAATGTTAAAGAAAAACCGAAAAGATATTGAAGAAAATTAGTAAAAAAAAACAGCTACTCATGCGGTCATCGCGTGAGTGGCTGTTTTGTTAATCATAAGTTATTTACTGATCTTCTTTCACCACAAAAACTTCCTTGCTTTCCACACCTGTAGCAGATACAGCCGTAATGCCGTATGTGTAGCTACGCTTAGCAAGAGCTGACTTGTCCACAAATTCAGTGATGCCATCCGTATTATAAACAACATCCACTATATTTTGAGGGTCAGTATAAGATCCTTCTTTGTTTCCTGCAAAGCGATAAATGACATACTTGCGTGGTTGTGTTTCATTTTCGTCTATAATTTCAATCTTGCGACCAGCCGCTTCCTTTGTCACTTGTACAAAAGTAGGCTCGCTCGGCACTGTGTCATCATCCCAAGTTGTACCTGGTGTCAGTGCTGTGTAATTATAAAGTTGCTGATTAACAATCGTTGCATAGCCCAGTTTATTGTTTTGAATACTTTTTAAGGAGAAATGCATTTGCCCCTTGGCTGCTACCTGCTCCGAACGATTCGCCATAATTTGGCTAGGTAGCTCCATCTTATTTTTCCATGCCCCATCACTGTCATTCCCTACCTTATAGTCAGCAAGACCAATATACAACTGAACAGGATGTGTCTGTGCATAGGTTTGTACTTCATGGCTCCACCAATTCAGTAACGTACCATATTTGGCAACAGCTAATGTTCTTGACCAATAAACTTGTGGTGTAATGTAATCAATCGTGCCATTTTTTATCCATGTTCTGACGTCTGCATATAAATCATCGTAATTATTGACACCAGCTTGCGTATCGCTTCCTGTTTTATCCAGAGATTTATTGCGCCATACGCCAAATGGTGAAATACCAAATTGAACATATGGCTTTGTGTCTTTAATGGCTGTGTAAAGATTTTCTACAAGCTGGTTGACATTATCTCGTCGCCAATCTTCCACCTTTTTAAAGGCAACACCATATTTTTTGTAAGCTGCTTGATCCGGAAAGGCTTCATTAGCAATTTTGTATGGATAAAAATAATCATCCATATGGACTGCATCAATATCATAATTGGCTACAAGCTCTTTTACTACATCAACTAAATAGTTTTGCACTTCTGGTAAACCGGGATTTAAATAATATTGCTTGCCATATTTGACAACCCAGTTTGGATTTGTTCTTGCCACATTATCGGTAGCAAGGTCCGTTAGTTGTTGCCCAGCCATTGTTACACGATAAGGATTCATCCATGCATGCAACTCCATACCCCGTTTATGTGCCTCCTCTACCATAATAGCAAGAGGATCGTAACCAGGATTTGTGCCTTGCTTTTTCCCTGTTATGTAGGACGACCATGGCGCTAGCTCAGACGCATACATTGCATCATTAGTTGGTCTTACTTGATAAATAACAGTATTCAATTTACTTGCTTTTAATTGATCCAATGTTTGACGTGTCCAAGCTATGTATTGCTCCTTAGTCATACCTGCTTTCATGTCAATATTGAGAACCGTTGAAATCCAGACAGCCCGCATTTCCCTTTTCGGCTGTGTCGTGCTTGCCATCGCTGTCTTTGCAGGGATTGTCGATAGGCATAACACAAAAATCATCGCGACTAAAGTGACAAATTTCCATTTACTATTTTTATTTCTCATATTTCCTCCATTTGCTAGTTTTCTATTTTAGTATATGATAATTGCTCGCTATATGCACGTCTCCAAAGCCCGATAAATGAAATAATGCGATTGTATCGAAACGGTCGTAAGTATTCTCTTTGATTTTCGAGGAAGCATGAATTTTTTCATCATCATCTACAGTTAGAATGTATAGATGTAGGAGCTAGCCATGCTATCAATAAAAAAAGTCGACCCATTGTATTTATGAAATCGAGTAGACTTTTTCATATAATATTTTGTAAAAGGGGGTAAATAAATGACAGATTCTATACCTAGTTTAAAAACTGAAAGGCTACTTTTAAGACCGATTTCACCGCAAGATTTAGAGGCCATGTTCGATTATGCTTCTTGCGAAAGTGTAGCACGATATGTGACATGGCAAGCAAATACAAGTATTGAGGATACAAGAGCTTTTATGGCACTAATTTTAGATGATTATCAGCAAGGTAATCACTTGTTTTGGGGTATTGAATATGAGCAAAAATTGATTGGCACTATTGACTTCGTGTCGATTAACGAGACACATAAATTTGCGGAGATTGGTTATGTACTTTCTGAAGCTTATTGGAATAAAGGAATCACGACTGAAGCGTCAAGAAAATTAATCGACTTTGGTTTTAACGAATTAGCTGTTAAGGGAATTCATCGAAATGTTAAAATGTATGCTATTACAGAAGATGACTATGTTAAATCATAATTGGATTAAGCCCTGCAAAAATCAGCAGGGCTTATTTAACTACAACCATTTCTCAATACAATAGACTTTTTTGGCCGTTGCATCTAATCTTACTCGTTTTCCTATAGCAATAGGATGCATCGGATGGGTATGGCATATATCCACTTCTGCTAAAATCGGGATATTAATACCGTCTAACTGTTCAAGCAGTACTTCATATGGTTTACGCCCAGTTCCCAAATCATCATAACACTCATGCTTACCTAAAATAATGCCACTAATTTTTTCAAATACCCCGTGTAATTTCAGCATCGCAAAATTTTTCTCAACGATAGCTGTACTTTTCCCGCAATCTTCAATTAATAAGATATCTCCATCATGAATATTCGGAAAATAAGATGTACCAATGAATCCATACATCGCATTTACATTGCCGCCGATTAATCTACCTTCAGTAACTCCTTTTTGGACCGTCACCCATTCATTCATATACAACTTTTTTTCCACTGTTTTTTCTAGCCAATTAACAGGTTCATCTGACCAATAAGTAGGCATCGGAATTTCATAAGGTAATGATTGTGCTTTTAAGAAGTAGTTCTCGAAGAATAGATATGTATCATTAACTAATGGCTCAAATTCACCAAACGAAGGAACTAAGGCTGGGCCATAAAAAGTTGTGATTCCTGTTTTTGCGTAAAGTGCAAGTAAAATTGCCGTTGCATCAGAATAGCCAACAACGATTTTTGGATTTCTTTGAAATGCCTCATAATCGATATATGGCAGCATACTATTTGAATTTGTACCACCTATTGTCGACATGATGATGTGGATGTTTGGATTCCGTAGTAATTCATTGAATTCTTCAGCACGCTCTTTTGGGGTGCCTGAGCGATAGATATCAGCTTTACCAGTTAGACTTCCTTCAATTAGATTTATGTTTTTTTGTTCGAGAAAAGCTTTTGCACGCTTATATCGAGAAAGTGCACTGACGGATGATGGTGATGATGGTGAAAAAACACCAATATTTATACTACTACTGTTACTTATTGTATTCATACAAACACTCCTTTCTACAATAATTTTGACATGTAATACTCATCAATGTATTCACTATCAACATATAAGGAATATCGTTTAGTTCCTTCAATTTCAAATCCCATTTTTTTATACAAAGCAACACCAACAGCATTATTCACCATCACTGTAAGTTCCAGACGATGAATACCCTTTTCTTTCGCCCAATCGTCTAAATGACAAAATAATGCAGTACCAATTTTCCTTCCCCTAAAATCACTATGGATGCCTACAACAATATTAGCCCGATGTGCAATTCTAGATGGGTTATTTCCTTGTACAATTAAATAGCCAACCACATTCTTTTCTATTTCAGCTATGAAAAATGCTGAATGGTTGTTATTGGAGATATTCTCAATAAAGACTGCAAATTGTTTAGTCTCTAATTGACGTTCACCTGGTCCAAATAACATAAAATTGGAATCTTCGGCATTTTTCATAACAGTGATTATCTGTTGTGCATCTTCAATTTTTGCTTCCCTTATTAACATCTATATTGACTCCTCTCCTGCTAAAATTTAGTGACATGTATCATCAAATCCTTTGTATTCATCTGAATTTCACCGCCAATTGGAAACGTGAAGATTGGCTGTGTATGTCCAAAATCAACATCATAAATAACTGGAATTCTCTTTAAGCTTGGATGCTTATCTAAAATAAAATGTAATTGTTCCTCTGTCATATTAGAAGCTCTTTGAAAACGTCCAATGGCAATACCTTTAATATTCGTAGTTGCTTGTAATAAGGAGGTGAAATCACGTGCAAATATTTCTGGATTAACTATTTCATCATCCTCTAAAAATAAAATACTATCCGATAAATCTGGCATGTACGATGTCCCTTGCAATAAATTTAATGTACATAAATTTCCACCGAATAATTGTCCATTTGCTTCTCCTTCAGAGTACACCTTCCAACTAGCCGATTCAAAACGACGGTTATGTTGATCTAAATACCATGCATCATCACTCCAAATGCTTGATGCCTTAATGGTATAAGGTTTATTTCCCATTAAGCATTTTTGAAAATAGGATAGTTGATAGTCTTGTGCCTGTTCCATGCGAAAGCTAGAAAAGTGAGGACCCGAGTACGTAACAAATCCACATTTTTGGGTAATAGTTGATGCTAATGCTGTGATATCACTGAAGCCACAAAATATTTTCGGGTTATTTGCTATCATTTCATAATTTAGATAGGGTAAAATTTCATTACAATTGAAACCACCAATAACCGTTAAGACTGCCTTCACGTGATGATCTTGAAAGGCATCATGAATGTCAGAAACTCGATGCTCAATTGATGATGAGTTTTGAAGATCACATTCAAAAATGTGACTTCCATAGGATACTTTAAAGCCTAACTCTTCAAGTTTTTTCTTTGTTTGTTCAACCTCTTCTGCTGTTATGATTGCAGCGCTACGATTGGGTGCGATGACACGTATTTCATCTCCTACTGTTAATTTCTCTGGGATACGCAAACTGTTCCCCTCCTTTAATAAGTTTCAATTTTTGCTACTAGTATCTCATCACTAAAATGTAGAGTTTCTGAATCTCGTAAAGTAAAAGCCAGTAATGAATCTTGTGTTGCCATCCACTCGTCAAACATATCTTTTCTTTCTGGATCATCATAGTGCGGGCAAAGTGTTCCTTTTAGAATCCCTAATCCTGCAAATTCCTCGTAAATGTTATCCACGTTCTCACTATAGCATTGCTCAAACCAACACATTGCTCCAGCACTAATGCCTGCTAGTATTACTCCCTTTTGATAAGCCTCCCTCACAATATCACCAAAGCCATGCTCGCGCCATTTTTCGAGAAGGGACTTGGTATCCCCACCACCTACATATAAGATATGCTGAGAAAGTATTTTTCCTCGAATATCATCTAACATCATTTCTTCTTGTGTGATATGCATCGGATTATACTTTTCAAAAGCAGCATAAAATTTTTCGATATAGCCCTGTGCATCGTTACTTGCTGTCGGAATAAAGCATATTTTAATTTGCTCTTTTGAGTCTATTTGCTGCACAATATATTCATCAATAAACGAAGGTGTCTCATAGGAAAATCCACCTCCTGATATAGCTATAATATGTCTCATCATTTACCGCTCTCCTTAGTAAATCTCAACATTGTTTTAAGCTGTTTATGACTTTTAGAAAGATTGAGTAAAGATATCACAATATTCTATTAGACTAGGTTAATTATCATGACTTAAATTTTCTCTATTATCACAAAGCACTTATGGAAAATCAAATATAAAATTACATATTTTTCAATATAGTTTACTTCATAGCTGTAATAATGGTCATTGAATACTATTCAAGTGCTATCGCTACCACCTTTCAAATAAAAAAAGACTTAATTCTATAACCAACTAGAATTAAGTCTTATATTGTTATTTAGTTTCTCACTCTTCTCTTAGCAAATAGAGTGTAGCTATTTTCTCTTATTGCCAATTAATAACGTGATTTGAGCCATCGTAAATGGCAATGAAGATTTTTTTCGATACGCTACATACTTTGGCTCCCAAAAATCTGCGTATTTTAATTTAAAGTTTTTTAATCCTTTAAAATGATAAAAGTGCTGCCCATGTAAAAATATTTGTGCTGCTATTTTTTCACTTAAAAAGGAATACCTAGACTGTCCGACATTTGACAATGGCGACATCCCCATACTAAAAATGCTATAGCCCTCTGCTTTTGCCCATTCAAATAGCGATAGGAAAATGAAATCCATCGTTCCATTCGGTGCACCCGGCTTAAAACGCATGAGATCTACCGAGACTCTTTCACCATTATCGTACATTGGCATGATACTGGCAAAGCCAATAACTCCTTCTGCTCCGCGTAAAACGACCATGTTTGAAATACTTAAATAGTGTTTATCAAAAAAGCCAAGAGAAAAGCCCTTTTCTGCCCTTCCCTGCAACCATTTCGTTGATACTTCTTCCAATTCATT
This sequence comes from Lysinibacillus sp. NPDC097231, assembly GCF_044761885.1. Taxonomy (NCBI): domain Bacteria; kingdom Bacillati; phylum Bacillota; class Bacilli; order Caryophanales; family Bacillaceae; genus Lysinibacillus; species Lysinibacillus sp. NPDC097231. The sequence goes on from NZ_JBIWDH010000045.1 coordinate 32,212, forward strand.
CATTATTTCCTGTGAGTAAGGAGGGCTTACTATTTCCACAGTAAAATCTTCTCGTTCAAATTTATTTTTTATTGCTCGACGCCCCTTCATTCCCTTACCGGCCAGTGTAAATTTTTCTAAATCTACAAAAGCTACCTCGCCAAGCTTAAAAAAACTATACCCATACTCATGTAAATACGGGAAAATTTTATTGTTAATTTCATAAAAGACTGGAGTATAACCATGCTTATCCGCCAATTCCAAAAACTCCTGAATGGCAGATAAAAAATCAGATTCATCCCCGACCGGATCTCCAAGCACAACAATCTTATCAGCATATATTTGATAAGAAAATAAAACAGTACCTTCTTTGTTCCAGTGTACAAATTTGTCATGTAAAAAAATTAAATGTGAATACTCCGTCCCTTTATAGGTCATCAAATGATTTTTGATTGTATCTTCGTGCTCACTAGACAAAAGCTTCTCCATTTTCTTAGGTGCAAGGATAAAATAACCTATATAAAAAATGACAATTGCTATTAGGATACCAATAACAGCACTATAAAACAGGTCTCGGTAATCTGTAATGATATAGTCTTGTAGAGCGGCTGGAATATGAATTTTGGAAGTAGGTAAGTTCACATAACCAATCAATACATACATCATTGTAATGATTGTCACTACTGCAAGGTCAATCAAAACTATTCCCCATGTCAAAACATAACTTTCACGGTAAAATTGTTTTTTTGATACAATTAACAGCCCAGCGACAATGACTAAAAAAATAGCTTCTTCATAGTCCAAGCCTTTAAAAATCGAAAACAATGCGGAACTACTTAGCACAATGATGCTAAGCTGATATGCCCTTTTAACTTTATATTTAATCCCCCTACACAATCCTAAGAGAATAAAGCCTGCTGCAACCGTCATTTGATGGGAGATATGCATGATTGGCGAAGATAAAAATTCTTGAGCTATTTTTAGTCGACTTAAAATACCCGGCACTGACGCTGATAGCAATAATACAATGCCAGAGACAAATACCAATATTGTTAACAACATGTGACTAAGCTTCTGAAAAATAACATTCGGCAAGTCATCCCATGATTCATTCCAACGTTTCCAATATTCTTTTATAAATAAGAGAGAGGAAACTAAAAACGGAAGCACAAAGTAACCAATCCGGTACAAAATTAATAGAAAGAGCACTTTTTCATCAGCGATTCCTAAACTTTGGGTCCCCCATAAAAAAACAAGGTCAAATGAGCCAACTCCACCAGGTATCATACTGACTATTCCTGCACAAGAAGCAATTATAAATATCGGGATTAAAGCGGATAATTCTATTGGTATCTTCAAAATAAAAGTTAATATCCAGATAACTACAAAGACTGCAACCCATTCAGTTACTGAAGTTACTATCAATTGAAACGCTATTTTCGGCTTTATAGAACTCGTTTTTTTATAGCGAATGATGTGCATAGCAATAAAAACTGGAACATATAAGCTGACAAGAATAACTGCAATCGATAACCATTTTACTTCTTTTAGCAATGGGAAGTCCCAAAAGAATATATACATAATCCATGCTAACAGCGAAATTCCTGTTAAATAAAAGAGTGTTACGGAGGCAATGTTCTTTAACAAATCTTCCTTATTCTCTTTATATTTCGAATAGAAATAATTACGCAGAAATACACCAACTAAACCACCAAAACCAATAAGATTTGAGAATGTATTCACAATAAATGAATGGTCCAGCAAAATACGTTTATTTATTTTAATTCCTAATATTTTCACTAAAATAACATCATAAAAAATCATCGGTGTAATAGCACAGAAGGTGATGAAAAGAATCAATAAGAGTTCCCATACCTGTAATTCATTCACTTCTTTTCGAAGTAAATGAACATCTATCCCATTTATCGATTGTTGAATTTCATAAATAGCTATCACTAAAAGCACTATTGGAAATAGGATTTTCAAAAATCTCAATAGTGCCTCTTTTCGAACATTAAACATGTGCTAAACCTACTCCCCATAAGCTCTCTTGAAATCTTGAAATAAACTACAATTACCATATTGTAACGTATTCTCAACTATATGTATTGTTTATAGCAAGTGACTACTATTCATCAAAATTATATAATCTAATGGTCAACTTAACTTGCCTTCGTAGGCAAATCCCTAATTGCTATAATTTGGCTTGCCATTATATATCTTTGCCTTTTACTTAAATATTAATTCGTACACGGCTTGTTCATGACCGAACCTTTCTAATACCTGTACTTTTTGCATACCTACTTTTTCAAGTAAACGACATGAGGCGATATTTGCTATTTGTGTTTCGGCTACTAAGTGCGATAAGTTTAATTGATTACTTCCAAAATCAATAATATTTGTGAGTACTTCATATGCATACCCTTTCCCCCAATACTGAGGTAAAAACTGATAAGAAAGCTCATATGCCTCCTTATCATGATATTCATCAATAGAGACAAGCCCTATAAATTCACCCGTTGCCTTTAACGAGATATAGAAATATGTATTAGGAAATGGTGCCTCTAGCATTCCTTTAAAAGATGTTTCGATATAACTTTCTCCAGGGACCCCACCGAGATAGGCTCTGACATTTTCATTAGAATATAGCGTATAGATGGCATGATAATGCTCAAGTTTTAGTGACTCTATCTCGCAGTTCTTTGTCAACCTTTTCATTTTTCTATCCCCTTTCTTTTTCATCACAAAGTTTAATACATACATCAAAGGGAAATCAAATAAAAGTTTACAAATTTTACATTCAACTTGGAATAAAAAATCTGCCTTTTATAAAGACTGTGATGTAGAAATGCAAGAAGAGGGTAGTGACGACAGCTTGTTGCTGTTGCACTACCCTTGTTATTTCCCGTATTGTTCAAGCAAGCCCTGCGTATTTGTTGATTGCTCGAGTGCTTTTTTCTCTTTGTCCCAGTAAATTAAATAGTGTTGATCTCCAACATTAAAAACCATCTGTTGTAATTCTTCATTAAGTTCAGAACTAATAGCTACCTTTAAAATATCTACTTCATATAACGGCTTACCTTTAATTTCGTAAACGATATGATAGACTGGCTTTTCTTCAAATATAGCTCTTTCTTTTTTACTTAGTTTCTTGACGTGGCTTAGAGGATATTTTTCTATAAAAGTTGTTGCATTCTTACCTGTTGTCCGAAATAAGGATTGGTCCCCTTTAAATAGCTCAATTGCATCAATTTCTGCTGTGTGATCTAAAATACGAGAAACTGCCTCTTCCTCATTTTTTTCTCGAAACTGCATTGTAAAAGCACCAATTAATATAATTACAGCAAATACGACTAACTTCCATCTTCGTTTATTCATTTCTCATTACCCATTTAATGCCTTTTTCACAAAGCGATTAATATCAACATCAGCACCAATTACTAGCATAATATCCCCTAGTAAAATTTTGTCACTCGCCTGTGGAGATACGATTATATCTGAACCACGCTTAATACCAACAATATTAATACCATACTTTGCACGAATATCTAAATCCATGATGGAGTAACCTGCAATCGCATCATTCGCTTTTAGCTCCATAATGGAATGTTCATCAGAAAGCTCTAAATAATCTAGTACTGTATTAGACAGCATATTATTGGCAATGCGAATACCCATATCACGCTCAGGATGAACGACAAAATCTGCACCAATTTTGCGTAGCACTTTTTCATGGTAGTCGTTTTGAGCCTTTACAGTAATCTGTTGAACACCAATTTCCTTTAAAATAATTGTTGTTAAAATACTAGCCTGAATATTTTCCCCAATTGCTACAATGACATGTTCAAAATTACGGATGCCTAATGAATTTAATACAGATTCATCCGTAGAATCTGCAATGACAGCCTGTGTGGCAATCGAAGCAAATTCGTCCACCCGCTCTGGGGAATGATCTATCGCCATAACTTGTGCGCCTTGGGTCATTAATTCACGAACAATGCTTCCTCCGAAACGTCCAAGTCCAATAACAGCAAACTCTTTTTTCATCATAAAAAACCCCTCCGAAAAACTACTATACCATTATTTTGAGACTCCCACGACTAAAGTCGCAAGCCCTACACTTTATGGTGTGACGGGTGGGATTCTTGAATGACTAAGCGTTCGCAGTTCATTTCTGTTTTGAACAGCCTTCAAGATAAGGGGATCTCATTACCCTTCCTAAGACAGTGCATCTAGCATCTTAGGCTGATTGACTTTTACCATCCATCACAGGTGCATATCGAATATTCATTGCACCGACTAAATCACGATGTTTTTCGAATCCACATTTACACGTATATTTTCTATCTTGTGCCTTATTCTTTGCAGAACATTTCGGGCATGTTTGACTGGTGTATGCAGGATTCACAAATTCAACTTTTATACCCATTAGATTCGCTTTGTACTCAATGAATTGAGAAAGACGATAGAATGACCAGTTGTGCAGATTCTTTTCGTTTTTACGGCTTGTTCTTGCCGTCTGCCTGATGTT
>NZ_JBIWDH010000046.1:0-29380 GCF_044761885.1 Lysinibacillus sp. NPDC097231
ACCGAGAAATAGGGTCAAACAAGAAAAAAGGGAAATCGAATAACATCGATTTCCCTTTTTTCTTGAATATCAGCTAGTTTTGTCCCAGCCTCTTTAAACTACTTTAATGCAAGAAAACAACTAAAATGTATCCTACTATCGATAAACAAACCGAACCGATTAGCCCTGCGATAAACGCTTTTACGCCTAGCTGTTTAAAGGTTTTTATCTCTACATTTAAACCTAGTCCAGCCATCGCCATGCCAATTAAAATATAGGCAACATTTACAAATGCCTGCGCTACATTAGCCGGTATAATGCCTAATGAATTAATAGCACTCATTGCTAAAAATCCAAGAATAAACCATGGGATTATCGATAGTGAAAATGCTCCCTTTTCCTGCCCTTTATCAATTCTCCGATATAAAATACCGATGACAATTGCTACTGGTACAAGTAATGCCACACGTGTTAACTTAACAATAACCGCCATATCAATGGCTTCATTTCCACCCGCTGAAGCTGCTGCAATAACATGGGCAATTTCATGTAAAGTACCTCCGGCAAAAATTCCGTATTCCGTTGGTGTTAAGCCAAATAATGAATATAACAGTGTATAGACTAATGTGAATACTGTTCCTAATAATGCAACAATCGCTGCACCTACTGCTGTTTCTTTTTCATTTGCTTTTATTTGAGGAGCAATTGCCACAACCGCAGCTGCTCCACAAATGGCTGTACCACAAGCTGTTAGAATGCCGAGTTTCTTTTCAACATGAAATACCTTCGTTAACCAATAAACTACCACTAAAGCAAATAATAGATTAATGAATGCAATAAGAAAGACACTCGCTCCAGCATGATAAATATCTGCTAAATTCAAACGCATTCCCAAAAAAATAATGCCTAATCGCAATAGCTTTTTACTTGAAAATGATATACCTACTTGCCATGAATCTTGCACCTTAAAGGCTGCTCTCCACGCCATACCTAATATAATTGCTATGACAAGTTGACCCAATATGGAGAAGAATGGAAATGTTGAAATATACTTTGCCACTAAGGCAATAACAAGTGTCAACAATATCCCCTTCATAAACACTGGTGTCAGGAAACTTTTTAACCTCAGCTGTCCATTTACCATGTTGTTCACTTCTTTCACCCTTGATGATTATTACTTTATTAAAAAGTCAATCATTAGTAAAATACATATATATAATTGTTATCATTAATATTTCTAATAATAGGAGTGAAGATATGCAATATGATGCTTTAAAAACATTCATCACATTAGTGGAGGTCAATAATTTTACGAAAGCATCTGAAATACTCCATATTTCACAGCCAAGTGTAAGCTTACACATTAAAAACTTAGAACAAGAATTTCAAACAACCCTATTTATTCGTTCACCAAAATCAGTTCAAATTACACCAACAGGAGAAATTCTATATAAACGAGCGAAGCAAATGATGGCCATTGCAGAAGCAGCAAGGGAAGACATTTTAACCTATCATCATGAAATCCAAGGCACGCTTGTTATTGGTGCCAGTTTTACAATTGGCGAATATATATTGCCGCCTATAATAGCGAAACTACAACAGCAATTTCCTCAGCTTGAGCTTCAAGTTATTATTGGCAATACGAAAGAAATCATTCAATATACAAAATTGTTACAGGTCGATATTGGCCTTATTGAAGGACAAGCACACGACAATGAACTTATCATTAAGCCCTTTATGCAGGATGAGTTATTTATTGTCAGTGCAAGTAACCACCCTCTTGCGAAGAACCCTACTATTACAGTTGAGAACTTGCAACAGCAAAACTGGGTTGCACGCGAAGAGGGCTCTGGCACACGCTATTACTTAGATCATTTATTTAGAGCAAACGGACTCCAAGTACGTTCCCTTCTTACCATTAGTAGCAATCAAGGTGTAAAAGAAAGTGTTATCCAAGGGCTTGGATTATCATTGCTTTCAGCTAGTGTCATTGAACGTGAAATAAAAAATGGCGATATAAAAATTTTACCTCTCGAAGAACAGCATTTTATACGAACATTTTCTTACTTGTACTCGCCTACCATGAAAAATAAACGCAATGTCGACATACTTATAGAGGCACTAATCAATTATGCCTCAGCATAATTGTGCAGCGGATGTTTAGACACTCGCTGCAATAAGCTCACTTAATTCTTGGATTTAGACGTTTATGTTCCTGCTTCTGCTCAATAATTTCTACAAATTTAGTAGCTGCCCGGGAAAGAGGCACACTTTTCAAATAACACATACCAATACTACGTGTTGGTATATTTTCTGTTAAAGTAAGCTCATATAGAAGTCCCCGCTGCAAATAATCCATAGAAAACTCTTTTGTCACACAAGCAATCCCTAAATTGCTACGTGCAAATTCCAGCACAAGATCATGTGAACCAAGCTCGAATTCAGGTTCAATGTGGATTCCTCTTGCAAATAAATAATCTTCGACATACTTTCTTGAATTTGATTTTTTCTCTAAAAAAACAAGTGGGAACTTTAAAAGATCCTTTAAGCTTAAACTTTTCGACGTCAGCGTTTTATATTTCTCTCCACAAACAAAAATATCTTGAACCTCTGTACACACTGTTAACTGTAATGTCTGGTCTTCTAACGGAAAATTACAAAGCCCTATATCTACCTCACCAGATTTAATAAAGTTACAAATTTCCAAAGTTGTTCCATTTAACATTTGTAACTTTATATTTGGATACATCGTATGAAAGGCCTCGAGATACGGCATTAAAAAGAATCGAGAAATAGTGTCCCCTACCCCAATTTTCAACTGACCTGTTGTTAAATTTTTAAATTCCAATAGCTTTTCCTCACCGGCATCTAAAAGACCTAATGCTGAATTCGTATATTCATGAAGAAGGCTACCTTCAGTTGTTAGCGTAACCCCCTTAGGTGTCCGATTAAAAAGGCGTGTACCAAGCTCTTTTTCTAATTGCATCATCGCTTGACTGACAGCTGGTTGAGTCATATATAAATCCTTAGCAGCTTTCGAAAAGCTATTATTTTTAGCAACAACACTAAAAACACGATATAAATCTAATTTCCCTATCATATAAACACTCCTTATAGCTATTATATGAACTATTAATTTTACTTATATCATTAAAGGGGCGTATAGTAAAATCATATTAATTTTTATTCACATAGAACATTTACATAATTAACGAGGAGAGATTATTTTGGAACGTGTAGTTGGTACAGTTGTAAGAGGTCTTCGTGGTCCAATTATTAACGAAGGCGATAATATTGAACAAATCGTGGTAGATACGGTATTAAATGCTTCACAGATTGAAGGCTATTCAATTGAGGATCGTGACATTATCACAGTAACAGAATCTGTCGTAGCACGTGCACAAGGTAACTATGCATCAATTGACGACATCGCAGCGGACGTAGCTGCTAAATTTGGTGACGACACTGTAGGTGTTATTTTCCCAATTCTAAGTCGTAACCGTTTCGCAAACTGCTTACGCGGTATTGCTAAAGGCGTGAAGAAAGTTGTTTTAATGTTAAGTTATCCATCTGATGAGGTTGGGAATCACCTAGTTGATATTGACGAGCTAGATGTCAAAGGTATTAACCCTTGGACGGATACTTTAACTGAAGCTGAATTCCGCGAGCACTTCGGTTATAAAAAACACACATTTACAGGTGTAGATTATATTGAATACTATAAAGAATTAATCGAAGCTGAAGGCGCTACTTGTGAAGTTATCTTTTCAAATAACTCAAAAACAATTTTGGACTATACGAAGAGTGTCTTAACTTGTGACATTCACACACGTCAACGTACAAAACGTATTTTAATGGCAAATGGGGCTACAAAAGTATACAGTCTTGATAATATTTTATCAACATCTATTAACGGTTCAGGCTTCAATGCGGAGTATGGTTTACTTGGTTCAAACAAAGCAACTGAAGATAGCGTAAAATTATTCCCGCATACTTGCCAGCCAATTGTTGACGGTATCCAAGCAAAAATCAAAGAAGCTACTGGTAAAACAGTTGAAGTCATGATTTATGGTGATGGTGCATTTAAAGATCCTGTGGGTAAAATTTGGGAGCTAGCTGACCCCGTTGTTTCACCAGCATTCACTGCTGGATTAGACGGAACGCCAAACGAAGTAAAGCTAAAATACCTAGCAGACAATGATTTTGCAGATCTTCGTGGTGATGAATTAAAAGCAGCAATTTCTGAGTATATCCAAAATAAAGATGAAGATTTAACTGGTCAAATGGCTGCTCAAGGAACAACACCTCGTCGTTTAACAGATCTAATCGGTTCTCTATCTGACTTAACTTCAGGTTCAGGTGACAAAGGAACGCCAATGATTTATATCCAAGGTTATTTTGATAACTATACAAAATAAAAAAGCTATAACAATGAAAAATGAACTCTCACTTTTGATAGGGGAGTTCATTTTTTGTTATATTTGTACTAATTTTAGTATAGCAGATTATTATAATAAATTATCATTGCGTATTGTGAGGGCGACAGGAATTGAACCTGTCGTTTTAATTTCAATGTGTTTTCCGTTCACAATGAATTTATATGATGACGATGCATAAAAAAGTTACAGGTTTTACAGAATGAAGGAATAAGACTTCAACACTTATAATATTAAAAGAAATAGAAAAATATTTAAATAAGGCTGCTCCAATTTTTTGGAACAGCCTTAGCTCAATACCCATTTTCTTTGTATTTTTATTATATCATAAATTTACAAAAATTACTAGACTATACTTCTTTCGGCACAAGCAGTATGATAAATTTCTCGATTCATAAGCCATACAAACTATTATGGAGAGGAATGTGAGTAACGTTGGAAAAACAATATGAATGGACAGAGGAAAAAAAGTATCTTGAGCATTGTTTAAACACAGTTGGTCACAAAAAAGAGGAATTAATACTAAAAAGGAAGAATTTCAGAAAAAATGCTGTAGCATTAAAGAAAACATTTTGGGACGATGTCAGAGTAAATTTAGATACTGCTGAGGATTTTGACGAAACCTTTTTTGCGATTAAGCAACAAGTAGAGCTCCTGTCTGACTCAGAGCTTGCAGAACAGCGTACAATTCGAAATGTGAAGGTTTATGAACGTTTACAGCAGTCACCCTATTTTGCTCGGATTGACTTTTTACAAAATGGGCAAAAAGAACCTTTAAAAATTTATATAGGTGTTGCCACATTATTGGATGAGCAGGATGAAAATATAATCATTTATGACTGGCGTGCGCCTATCTCGAGTATGTATTATGATTACACACCTGGCGAAGCCTCTTACGAAACAACTACAGAAGAAATTCATGGCGAAATACTACTAAAACGGCAATTTATTATTAAGAATGGTCAACTACAATCCATGTTTAATACTGGTTTAACAATTGGTGATGATTTATTGCTTGATATCCTCGCACAAAATGCAAACGAGCATATTCGCAGTATCGTTGCAACTATTCAAGCTGAACAAAATAAAATAATTCGCCATGTTCACTCACGATATCTTATCGTAGAGGGTGTTGCAGGTAGTGGTAAAACAGCTGTTGCTCTTCAACGAGTAGCCTATCTATTGTATCGTTATCGCAATGAAATGACTGCCGATCAAATTTTACTGATTACACCTAATCAACTTTTTAATCAATATGTCCATACGGTCTTACCTGATTTAGGTGAAGACAATATGCAGCAATTAACTTTTATAGAGTATGCTGAAAAACGTTTAGGTCGACAGTTCCAGTTGGAATATCCTTATGAACAACTAGAAGATCTTTTAACAGAAAAGGATGACGCTCATTATCGAAGAAAATTAGATAGCATTTCTTTTAAAGCGAGTCTTGCTTACAAACAATTGGTGGATCAATATGTAAGCTATTTATCCTATGAGGGTTTGTTATTTAAAAATATTGTTTTTCGTGGAGAACGAATTATTACAGCCCAAGCAATTAGCGAATACTTCTATTCTTTCCCCTCCTCCATGCCAATACCAAATCGCCTACTATTAGTGAAAGAATGGTTATTGCAACAACTAGTGGCATTTGAAAGGGCTGAACGTAGAAAGGAATGGGTAGAAGAAGCGGCTGAGCTATTAGATAAGGAAGACTACTCCAAGTCTTACAGAGAACTGCTAGATGAGGGACGCTATACAGAAAACTCATTCGATGATTTTGATCAAGAACGGAAAAAGTTAGCGAGACAAATTGTAAAAAAACACTTTAAACCATTACGCAACTCCGTTAATCAGTTAAAGTTTGTTCATATGTTAGGTACGTATCGCCAACTGTTTGATCTAAATAGTCCCATTAAAAAAGAATTACAGCACCTTATGCCAGACAATTGGGAGGATATTTGCCAACAAACACTCCCTAATTTAGCAAAGCGTCTGATTGCCTACGAGGATGCAGCACCATTTTTATATTTGCAGGACAAGATTGAAGGACAGCAGACAAATACTACGATTCGTCATGTTCTGATTGACGAAGCACAGGATTATTCTCCATTCCAATTAATCGTATTACAGCAGTTATTCCCACGAGCACGTATGACCATTTTAGGGGATGGCCATCAAACGATTCATCCGCATACCTTTGATAATCCTTCTCTGCTTAGCCCTCAATTATATGATGAGCAGGCGGAAAAAATGATTTTAACGAAAAGCTATCGTTCGACAAAGCAAATCATTCAACTCACAGCCAAGATTTTAAAAGATGGGAGTAAAGTAGAGGCATTCAACCGAGATGGCCCAGAACCATCGATTACACTTTTGCAGAATGAAGTAGAATTAAATGCTCAAATTATCCAGAACATCAACAATCTATCTGCTAAATTTGAAACAATTGCTGTTATTTGTAAAACTGCAGCAGAATGCTCTACTGTTTACGAGCAATTAAACAATCAAATTGATATTCAACTGATTAACCACAATACCAAGCAATTTAAAAAAGGTATATTATTACTGCCAGCCTATATGGCAAAAGGTATCGAATTTGATGCTGTTCTTATCTATAACGCATCTGCTACTAATTACTCAAGAGAAAGCGAACGTAAATATTTCTATACAGCCTGCACTAGAGCTATGCATGAATTGCACATTTATTCCATCAATAAATTAACACGTTTCCTTCAATAATGGGCAACAGGGAAATCTGTAAGTAACAGAGAGAAACTATTATATCTAAACAGTAGAGGTAGGAGTCTTTTGTGGCTGACGCTTCGCTTTCGCACAGTAAATATTTGCTAAATGAAGATAAAACGATATAAATAGAAAAGCCGAGCTATTATAGAATTTTTCAATTAGAATTCCATATATAGTTCGGCTTTTCTTTTGTCTAAAAATTTTTTGTCCCCGCCGTTTTTTATATATAGAACGTGTAGTCTTCTGGGATCACACGTTTTAAAAATTTCTTTGTGCGCTCCTCTTTTGGGCTTACGAAAATATCGTGAGGGCTTCCTTCCTCTACGACAACGCCTCCATCCATGAAAATTACGCGATTGGCAACATCTTTGGCGAAGCCCATTTCGTGTGTGACCACAAGCATCGTTGTTCCCTCAGCAGCAATGTTTTTCATAACTGTAAGTACTTCTCCTACTAGCTCTGGATCAAGTGCAGACGTTGGTTCGTCAAACAAAATAATATCTGGATTCAACGCCACAGCTCGCGCAATTCCAACTCGCTGCTGCTGACCTCCAGACAATTGACTTGGATAGGCATCATATTTTTCAGATAATCCTACTTTATCAAGCGCTTTTTTTCCAATTGCGATCGCTTCTGCCTTTGGAACTTTACGTCCTATAATAAGCCCTTCCGTAACATTTTCTAACGCCGTTTTATTGGTGAAAAGATTATAGTTTTGGAATACAAAGGCTACTCTTTGCCGAATAGCATATACATCCTTCTTCTTTACATTTTGAAAATCAACTTGGATATCATCAAATGTCGCATGTCCTTGATCAGCTTTTTCTAAAAAGTTAATGCATCGTAATAATGTTGTTTTTCCGGATCCGCTGGGACCTAAAATAACAACCACATCTCCCTTATCAATGGCTAAATCGACACCCTTTAAAATTTCATTGTCACCAAATGATTTATGGATATTTTTTATGTCTAACACGCTCGTTCACCCCTTAGGCATTTGCCATTTTGAATTTACTTAAATGTTTTTCATATCGTTTAAAGATGTATTCAACAGTACTACATAAAATTAAGTACACAATGAAAATATCAATATACGCCTCTACGTAATTGTAGCCAATATTTGCAGCTACCTTAGCCTTTAAGGTGATTTCAGGTAAGGACATTGCATAGCCTAATGACGTCGCTTTGATGAGATTTACTGTAGCTGTACAAATATTTGGCAGAGCCACTACTAAAGCTTGTGGAATAATAATACGGCGATAGGCTTGGAATGTAGATAAACCTACTGCATGTGCTGCCTCTAGCTGGCCTTTTTCAACCGTACTTAAAGCAGAGCGAAATACCTCAATTAAAATCGCCGTCGTACTAAAGGCGAAGACGATAAATGCATACCAAATCGGATTGATCTTATAAATATCATAGGAAATATTATATTTTTCAAAAATAATTTTAAGCATTAATGGGACACTACTATAAATAATAAATATTTGAATAATAATAGGTGTTCCACGAACAAAGGATACATAAATTTTTGCTAGGTGATGAATGACGGGAATTTTATTAATTCTTGTTAGTGCTAGTAAAAAACCGAGTGGTAGAGAAACTAGCATAGCAACAATTGTCACAAGGAGTGCGATAGGTACACCAGATAATGCAACAAAAAATGTTTCGACTAAAAATTGATAATTCATGGATACGCCTCCTTACGTTGTTTCTAATGTCTTTTTCCCCTTGCCAAAAAATTTTTCTAGAATAGCAAAGAATTTTTCTATAATTATAGAAAGCACCCAGTAAATTATCGCTAAAGCAATATATATTTCTAATGCATGTGCATTAATATTACTTGCGATAATTAAATTTGCCTTTCCGACAATGTCAATTAAGCCAATTGTATAAGCAAGTGCTCCCTCTTGTAATAGAGCAATCATGCCATTTCCAAAGTTCGGCAATGCTATAACGAGAGCCTGTGGGAAAATAATACGTCGATATGCTTGAAATGGCGTTAATCCCACACTAACAGCCGCTTCAAATTGCCCTTTATGAATAGCTAGATAGGCCGAACGAATAACCTCCGACATAATCGCTGCAAACTGCAATGTGAATGTTACGACTACAAAAATGGCTGTTTCGATTGAATGGAGATTTATGCCGAAGTTTTCCGCAAACGCTGGCACACCATAGTACACGAGAAATAATAAGACGATAGATGGTGTACAACGCATAATCGTTGTATATAGGTTTGCTAATTTGTGTAACATTTTTATTGAACTTAACTTTGCAGCCGCTAATAATAGGCCAAATATCGTACCTAATACAATGGAAGATCCTGCAACTAAAAAGGTAACTTTTAAAAAGGGCAATAATGCAGGAATTGCGTTCCAAATATACGATGCATCAAAATACTTCTCCATTTCCTCACCAACTTTTATTAAATATATGGACTATAAGTTCTCTTTGTATGAATCAATTTCGCCTTGGCGTAATTGCGTCCGGATTATGCGTGGTGTTCTTTGACTGAGTTCCTCTATTTCAGTGGGTGTTTGGACACCCACTGAATGAAGATAAAGACTGCTGAGTATACTGACTCAACAGCCTTTTGTTTGGTAGCAGCTGCTAACACTTTCAAAGGAGGAATCTCCTTTGAAAAGCTACCACCTATTAGCGATTCACAGTTTCTAACACTTCAAATAAATCACGACCGTAAAACTTAGTGCTTAATTCATTTGTTTTCTTTTGCTCTTTAATTTGTGCTATAGCTTTATCGTAAGCATCTGCAAATTCTTGTTCCTTTTTATTGAACAACGGCCATGTTTTAATAACGGCAAATTCGTTGTAAACTACGTCATCCTTTAAATTATGATATGGGCCACCTTCTGCTAAAACTTGTTGTTTAAATGGACCTTCAATCATTACACCACCGTCAACACGCTTTTCATTTACCCATTGCACAACATCGACAGTGAATGCATCTCCAGCCTGTAATTTAACTTTATTGTCTGGGTTGGCCTTATTGTATTCATCAATAATTGTGTATTGAGCATTATTCGCAGCGATTGGTGCCAGTGAATACCCTTTTTTAGCAAAGTCCGCTAATGTTTTTACACCTTCATCTTCTTTACGTAATACTAAACCTGCACTACTTAAGCCTAAAAATTCTTTAGGGAAAATAAACTTTTCTGTACGTTCCTGCGTAAAGAATGCATTTTTTACCCCTACTTGATATTTCCCTTGCTCAACACCAATCAGTAAATCGTCACTCGTTGTTCCTACATATTCAAACTTATATTCAGGTAATAGTTCATCTACTAGCTTCATGACTTCTACGTCGTAGCCAGTTGGATTTCCATTATCGTCTAGGTAACTAATTGGCTTAGAAGCCTGGTCAAATGCAACCTTCACTGTACGTACTTTCACTCCACCCCCTGAATCTTTACCTGAAGCTTCTTCACCTGAATTACAGCCTGCTAAAATAGCAAGTGAAGCCAACCCGATTGCTGCCAATTGAAAAATCTTTTTCTTTTGTTTAAACATATATCATTTCCCCTTATTCTCCATGGTTTTAAATTAATTTTCATTCGATCTCTGCTGTTCAATTGCTGCTGTTGCTAGTTTAATAATTGTCATATCATCCATCGGTGGATTATGAAGTCCTGCACGAACATTTCGATAATAGCGTTGCAATGGATTTGTTAATTGTAAGCTTTTCGCACCTACTACACGCATTGCCTTATCGACGATTTCAATCGCCAAATTTGTTACCGTATGCTTAGCAACTGCCATTTCATTTGTTAAAAGCTCACGTCTAGCTGGATCATCGTAAGCTTCTGCTACCCCATATAGTACAAAGCGTGCTTGATGTAGTTTCAATTCAATATCGCCTAGAAGCTGCTGCACATTTGGTAATGTACTAATTGGTGCATTTAAGCTATTAGGTTGATGATGATTTGCAAAATGTAGTGCATAATCACGAGCTGCTTGCGCAATACCTAAGTATGTTGCTGGAATATGTAGAATCCAACCATCTATTTTCCCACCACTTGGGTGACTTGGTAACTCTACTAAATGATCCGAAGGGACTATTACATCCTTTAAAACAAGATCATGACTACTTGTGCCTCGCATTGCAGACATTTCCCAGTTTTCTTCAATTGAAAGCCCTTGAGCATCTTTATGGATAAGAAAGAAACCAATTTGATTTTTTTCCTCAATCCACGCTGATGTTAAGAAGTAATCTAGTACCGGAGAGGCTGTCGTAAAAATTTTACGTCCGTTTAAGAGCCACCCTTCCTCTTTTGAAACAGCATTTGTTCCTGGCCGCCCTCCACGAGTTGGACTCCCAGTTGCCGCTTCACTCACAGCCCTATTTATTATTACACCGCTCTTTATTTCCTGAGAAAATGAACCAAGTAAATCGTCTGCCCATAGCTTTTTCTCATATAGTTCGCCTACAACACCTAATGTCCACCCTAGTGAGAGTGAAGCATTCTCGTCATAGCTCGCTAAGGTTTCTTGAACGAGTACCATATCGTAAACTGATAAACCTTCACCACCATATTCTTTCGGTAAAGTTAGTTTTGGATAGCCAATTTGCAGAAGTAATCTATGTGCTTCGAAGGGAAAACGAGATTGCTCATCTACCTCTCTCGCCTCTGCTTTAATTGGTTCAGCAATAGATGCTAACTGTTCTAGCCAATACTGTTGTTGCTCGGTTTTAATAAATAAATCCTTCAAGAATATCTCCTTCTTCCCATATATCAATTACACCACGCATCATTGGCGTATCCCTTTGATGATTGCACTTTGGTCTGCTTGATGCGCGTTATTACATGGATTCGATGAATTAAGGCATTTCAGCAAGAACCAAATCAATATAAAACATATAAATTTACTAAGAATTAATGTTATAAAAAAATCTCTAACTACTTAGTAGCGAGACTTTAGCTGGAACTGAATTTTCTGATTCGTTGAAACTTATAATACTTTTCACGTTTAAAAATGTCAATGGGTTAATTATAAGTTTTTTTGTAGGTTTTGTTGGATTTTATATTCTTATGTATTCTAAAAATTTATTCACCAAGCGCTATCTATAACATATGCTAAAACTAAAGAAAGAGGTGTATGTATGACCAATAATATGAATCCACTTTTAAATAATACTTCTAATGCACCTATGAATCCTCAGGTTATTCAGACGAAATTTGGAGATATTAATGGAGATGGTTTTTTTGAAACAATACTTTTGATGGGGACTAAAACCCCTGACAGTCCTTTGTGGAGAAATCTATCAATTACTATTTTTTACGGACAAACACACCAGTTCGAAAGAATAATGCTAAAACAAAGCGTTGGCTATAATTCAACAATATTTTTAGGTGATTTTACTGGTAACCATCTAGAAGATATTTTAGCTATTTCTGATACTGGCGGTAGTGGAGGTATTATCAACGGTGAGATATTATCCTCAATAAACGGCAAGATACGCTCAATTTTCGATGCAGAATCTTTTAATAATAAGCTAAAGTACACAGTCAATTATCAAAATCAATATAAAGTAGCCGTTCGTAGTATGAATCCTAAAAAGCAATATATCATTGATTTACAATACAAGGGGCAAGAATATTTAGCGGAAATTTATAATCAAGACGGTACACTAAAGCAACCCATTGAAGGATGGGTTGACCCAATCAGCGGATTGTATCCATTGGACTTTGAACGGGATGGAGTATATGAGATGTTAGCTTATCAAGCTATCGCAGGCAGATACCATGCTGATGGATTAGGCGATGTGGAAAACATTCTAAAATGGAATGGACATGAATTTATTGTTGACCGTCAAACTGTAGGGATTTTTGGCAAAGATATCAAATAATTGAAAAAAGCAAAAATCTGTTCGTTTTCTTACAAAACAAACGAACAGATTTTTACTCATAGGACTAAAATAGCTTATTTTTCTACCAAAGCGAAATAATTACCTTCTTGATCAGCGAAATTAAAAACTCTACCTAATGGCATCATGACTAAATCCCCTACTTTCACGCCTTTTGCCTGAAAATCTTGATACAGATTTTCTATATTATCGGCATAGAACATAATTGAGGGCATCCCTAAATTTAAATCAGGCTGCATTTTAGCAATTATTTCTTTACTGTGTAAAACAAAAGTAGTTTGAGCCTCTTTAGTTGGAGCAATTTCAATCCAACGCATTCCGGCTTCTTCCTGATCTGCCACTACAACAAAACCAATTTTCTCGGTCCAAAACTTTACGGCTGCATCCTGGTCATTTACATATAACATTACTTGTCCAATTTGACGAATCATGAAACCATTCCCTCCTCTTTTGAGCATTAGTATACATCAAAAGTTAACTTTATATGTCATCTAACGATTGCATTCTTAGGGGGTTTTCGAACTATCAGTTGGTAATATCTATTATCAGTAAATAATTAGTACAAAATACTTAACTTTTATTTTATTTTTGATAAAATGAGCATGGTATCTATTATTTACCTTATGGGGAAAAGTATAGAACAAATACATCATTGTGAGGATAATACAAGTGAAACAACTAAGTTTAAGAAAAAAGCTCATTTTTTCGTTTTTAGCAATGCTTCTCGTCCCAACACTGTTAATTGGAATTGTTTCTTACCAAAGTGCTGAAAAGCAAATATCGGCAGAACAACAAGCAAGCGCTGCCGAAAGTTTACGCACGCTTAATACAAATATTACAAACACGATTGAACCAAAGTTGAAAGATGTGCAATATTTTTCAAAAAAACTCAATCAACCTTATTTACAAGAAGATAAGGTTCCAGAACTTAAATCACTTCTACAAGAATACGTAAATATGCATCCAGAAGTAGACCTGGTTTATATTGGTACTTCTGATGGCCGCTTATTGGACGAGCCTGCCCAAGAGTATCCAGATGGTTTTGACCCTCGTACAAGACCCTGGTACGAACAAGCTTTAAATAGCAATGGACAAGTATCTATAACAGCACCATATATTACCCAAACTACAGGTGATATCGTTATTACGATTACACAAGCTTTACCAGATGGCTCGGGGGTATTAGGATTAGATTTAAATATATCTACGCTAAGTGACATAACGAATGATATACGCATAGGAGAAACTGGCTTTGCTTCACTTTTAGATAGCAATAAAATTTATATTGCTCAGCAAGATAAAGACAGTGGTTCTGAGGCAACAGAAAGCTATATTACAAAAGTTTATGAACAAGATAGTGGAAAAATTATCGAGAAAGATCGTCAGCTACAATTTGTAACTAATACGCTAACAGGCTGGAAAGTTGTTGGCACTATGTTTACAGCAGAAGCGGCGAAAGATGCGGCTTCAACGTTTAATATTAACTTAATCATCATTGTTGTTTCGATTATTGTGGGCGTTATTTTTATGCTCTTCATGATTAGGTCCGTAGTCAATCCAATTAATCGACTAAAGCAAAGCGCTTTAAAAATTAGTGAAGGTGATTTAACGGAGTTTATCGAAATCCATTCTAAGGATGAAATTGGACAGCTTGGGGAAGCTTTTATCTCCATGAAGGTTAGCTTAAAAAAACTTATTCGCAACGTCGATCAAAGTGCTGAGCATGTTCAAAAGTCTGCACAGGATTTATCTGCCAACGCAGAGCAAAATATTGCGGCTTCAGAGCAAGTTACCGAGGCTATGCAACAGGTAGCTATGAGTACAGAAAAGCAAACAACTGGTATTGACCAAAATGCAATTTCTATTGAGGAAATTGCTAAAGGAGTCGTTGAAGTTGCTGATAGCTCCATGCAGGTTTCAGATCTTTCTAGCCATGCTATCAAATTGGCTGAAGAGGGCGGTCAAACCGTACAACAAACCGTTAACCAAATGGTTTCTATTCATGAATCAGTTAGTCAATCAGACACGATGATTAAATCGCTCTATGATCGAACAAAAGAAATTGGTTCTATTATAGAAATTATTAGCGCTATTTCAGACCAAACAAATCTACTTGCGCTGAATGCTGCTATTGAGGCGGCGCGTGCGGGAGAACATGGAAAAGGCTTTGCAGTAGTTGCCGATGAAGTTCGAAAATTAGCAGAGCAATCTCATCACTCAGCAGAGCAAATTTCTGCACTAATTACGGGGATTCAACAAGATACGGCTAAATCTGTTCAAACTATGGTGAAAGCATCTACAGATGTTCAAGATGGTCTAAGACTTTCCGAAGATTCGAGTAAGAAATTTGAGAGTATTATTGATAGCTTACGAAATATCGCACCAAAAATGGAGGACATTTCTGCATCTGCTCAAGAAATGTCTGCCGTGGTCGAAGAAGTTTCTGCTACCGCTATTGAACTATCAGATCACGCTAAGTTAAATGCAGCAGCATCTGAGGAAGTTGCCGCTTCAACCGAACAAACATTATCCTCGATGCAGGATATGGCTTCCTCAGCTAAAGCTCTACTTGATATGGCCGATGAATTACAAGGCTATGTAAATCGTTTTAAATATTAACAAGAAAGCACGATGATACAAAAATATCATCGTGCTTTTCGATAGTATTATTTATTTTCCTCATGACTAAATTGCCATTCGATTCCAAATTTATCCCTAAGTGAGCCATAACATTTACTCCAAAATGTTTCTTGCAGCTCCATACTAACTTTGCCACCATCTTTAAGACGCTCAAACGCTTTTCTTAGTTTAGCCTCATCATCTGAAACAACGGCCAATGTTACATTGTTTCCAATCGTGAACGGTGAGCCTGGAAATGTATCCGAAAACATTACAGTGCTACTAAAAATAGAAAGTCTTGTATGCATCACAAGATCTTTTGCTTCCTCTGGTAATTGATAACTTGGGTCTTGCGGAGAATCTCCAAACGTCATAATTTCAGGTTTGTCCGTATCAAAAACTTTCTCATAAAACGATACAGCCTCTCGACAATTTCCATTAAAAATTAAGTACACCTCTACTGCCATTTCCAACACTCCTTTGTCATTTTTTCGTAACAACTCTATTGTACATGGGGAACAATTACTATTACAAATTTTAGTTGAGTCGAACATAAGCTATTTTTCCAATGATGTCTTACTCTCCTAAATAAGAATATTTTTTCAAAAAAGCGTTCGATTTTATTAAAACAAGGCGTTTTAATCCAATTATTTCTTTTCATACTAAATAGTATATCCACGCTTTTTCCTCGCCTTTTCCTGCTGTTTTTTTATTTATTTGGATAAAAGCTTTGACATTTACTCAAAAATCATGTAAATTACCAAATGGCGAACAATTTAAAAAAATTCTTTAAAAATATTCGTATTTTAGGAGTGTATATAATGGATAACGTATTTGATTATGAGGATATTCAACTAATTCCCGCAAAATGTATTGTAGAAAGTCGTTCTGAATGTGATACTTCTGTTACTTTAGGTGGACATACATTTAAACTTCCTGTTGTACCGGCAAATATGCAAACAATTATCGACGAAAGTCTTGCTGAGAAGCTTGCTGAAAACGGTTACTTTTATATCATGCACCGTTTTCAACCAGAGACACGTCCCGATTTCATAAAAAAAATGCAAGGTCGTGGATTAATTGCATCAATTAGTGTTGGTGTAAAAGATGAAGAATACACATTTATTGAAGAATTAGCAGCTGCGAATTTAGTTCCTGATTTTATTACAATCGACATTGCCCATGGTCATTCCAATGCTGTCATTCGTATGATCCAACATATAAAAAAACATCTGCCAAATAGCTTTGTTATTGCTGGTAATGTTGGTACACCTGAAGCAGTACGTGAACTTGAAAACGCTGGTGCAGATGCAACAAAAGTTGGTATTGGACCAGGTAAAGTATGTATTACTAAAATCAAAACTGGTTTTGGTACAGGTGGTTGGCAGCTAGCGGCATTACGCTGGTGTGCAAAGGCTGCTACGAAGCCAATTATCGCTGATGGTGGTATTCGTACACATGGCGATATCGCAAAATCTGTTCGTTTTGGTGCTTCAATGGTGATGATTGGATCATTATTTGCAGGTCATGAGGAATCTCCTGGCGAAACAATCGAATTCGACGGTAAAACTGTGAAGGAATACTTTGGATCAGCATCTGAATTCCAAAAAGGTGAACGCAAAAATGTTGAAGGTAAAAAGATGTATGTTGAACATAGAGGCAGCATCAAAGATACTCTAATTGAAATGCAGCAAGACCTTCAATCATCTATTTCCTATGCTGGTGGCAATAAGCTAGATGCTATTCGAAATGTAGATTATGTAATCGTGAAAAACTCTATTTTTAATGGCGATAAAGTATACTAATAATTAGGATGACCCAAACAAGAGATAAATCTTGTTTGGGTTTTTATTTGGATTCAGTTGCTAATAGGCGTTTGTATCCTTGATTGTGCGATCGATTCTCTTGATTACCGAATGTTTCATATCAACTTTCTTAAATCAGCCACAAATACATTTTTTTGCCCTTATCTTAAAATATTATCTTTTATTTTTTCAGAATTTTCTATTTTATCGGAAATTTTATATTATAATTAAGTTATAGATTGAATAATGCTTTTTAAACCCTGAAAGGAACGGAGGTTTCGCCTATGATGAAGTCAGTGCGTAACAAACTTGTCATTTTAGCCATTTTCGTTATTTTGATTCCCACAGCACTAGTTGGTACAGTTAATTACTTTATGGCGAAAAATGAACTTGATGAGGTAGGTCGGCAAAGTCTTAAAAATGGTACATTAGGAATTATTGAATTAATTGCCCAATTAGATGAGCAGGTTCAACAGGGAAAACTTACGTTAGAAGAAGCCCAGGAACAGGCAAGAACACGGATAGTTGGTAAAAGGCTTGAGGATAATAAAAGATCCATTGATAATCCAGTAAAATACGGTGAAAACTTTTACTTTTATGCATTTAAAGATGACGGTACAGTGGAGACGCATCCATCTCTTGAAGGAGAAAACATCTATGACTTTCAAACAACTGATGGTCGTTATTTTATACGCGAATTGATTGATGAAGCAAATGCAGGTGGAGGGTATGTTCGATACGATTGGGCACTACCGTCAAACCCTGATGTAGTGGCTCCTAAGATTACCTACGCAGCCAAGGACAAGCATTGGGGCTGGATTATCTCTGCCGGTACCTATGAAATGGATTTCAATGCAGGCACTAAAAATGTCCTTTACTACACACTTGCTATGACTCTTCTTGCAACAATGATCGGTGTTGCACTATATTGGTTCTTCTCAGGTAGGATGACTTCATACATACGCCGAATCATGGTGATGACATCAGATATTGCTAAAGGTAAACTGACTGGTGAGGACATTCCTATTACGACAAAAGATGAATTAGGGATACTCGCTAGTAATGTGAATAATATGAAACATAGCTTAAATGAAATGGTTAATAACACGAAAGAAAGCGCAGCACAAATGAGAGTTTCTTCAGAAATGCTTAGTGCCATTACAGAAGAAACGACAGCTTCAGCAGATGAAATTCACCAGGCAATTACGGAAATATCTAAAGGAGCTATTGTTCAAGCCGAAGAAGCTGAAATGGCCATTAGTAAGGTTGAGACATTGTCGTTACTCATTTCATATGCAACCGAAAAATATGCAGAAATTACTTCGGATATGAATAGTATTAATAAATCTCAAGAAAACGGCAAACAGAAGGTAGAAGTGCTGCAGCAAAACTCGAATGAATTTATCAATGTAATTGAAGAACTAAGAGAAAACCTCTCTAGCTTAACTGGCCAAATGGAAGAAATTCATCATGTAGTACAAACCATTACGTCTATTTCGGAACAGACTAATCTTTTAGCCCTCAATGCAAGTATTGAGGCAGCCCGTGCTGGAGAACATGGTAAAGGATTTGCTGTAGTAGCAGAGGAAGTACGTAATTTATCAGAGGATACAAATGAAGCTACTAACCGAGTGAAAAACTTATTAAAACGTATAGAAATAGATACAGCTAATTCAGATTCCAAGATGATGCACACGCTCCAGCTTTCACAGGGACAGGCTATGTCGATTAGCCAAGTTAAAAATGCCTTTACATCATTAGCAGATTCCATACAAGGCATTAAGGAACATCTTGTTTCCCTCGATCAGGGCATGAGTGAGATGGGTGATAATCGTTTAATCGTTATTAACGCTATTAATGAAATAGCTAGTGTGGCAACACAATCAGCTGCGGCTACTGAACAAATTAATGCTTCCATTGATGAGCAAAAATCAGCGGTCACATCTATTATGCATTCCTCAGCAGAGCTACACAAAGAAGCAGAACGTATGCATGAATTAGTTGATCGTTTTACGTGATGCAATTGTCATAATACTTTTTTAAAAGATTAATATCCCCTTTAAGCTTGGCTTTTATAGCCATCTTAAAGGGGATATTATTATTACATTTTAAGCAAAAGAAAAATGCTACCCAATATGTGTAGCATTTTCCCCTTAAGATTACAGCTTGTTAATTACAGCGTGGATAGTTTCCTTTAATTCTGCATCATGTTGAGAAAGGTCTACAAGGTTTCCTAGACGCTCACGTAATACAGGGCGTTCAATTACTAACTTTTCATCAAGTACTTGTACTAGTAACTCAATAATAAGACGATCACGAACGTTTAATGCCTCTTCCAAACGTTCTGGTGTGATATTTGCATCTTTTGCTGCTTTTGCCATTTTAAAAACCCCTTTTATAATTTATATTCATGCACATCTATTTTAGCATACAGCTAATTTATTTTGAAAACTTTCTTTCACGAATATATGGCAAAACTTTACAAAAACACACTAAAATATTTACGATCAAATGTTATATTCAAATCATAATACAATGCATCCCAACCATATAATTAATTTATGCCTATCTGAAACCACCCCATAGGACTTGGAGGAATTAGATGAACGGAAAGAATTATTTACAATTAATAAAGGCTATACCAAAAACTTTACAGTTGTTTCTAAATGTTTGCCTTGTGCTTCTCGCGCTCATTTTATCCTTTCTACTAGTCAAAGAACTACTCGAATTCCTTAAAATTTTATTATTCAATAAGGACGGCGGTGACTACAAACTTATCCTCGCTAATATTCTTATTTTCTTTTTGTATTTTGAATTTATCACGATGATTATTAAATATTTCAAGGAGGATTATCATTTTCCACTAAGATACTTTATATATATAGGAATTACAGCCATGATTCGATTAATAATCGTAGAGCATGATCACCCCATCAATACCTTAATTTATTCACTTATTATATTAATACTAATTATAAGCTATTTTATTATTAATATTACGCCACTGGAACGACCTATTCGTTCATCTCTCTTTATAAAAAAAGATCAATAGCTTGTATTACCTTCCCTAGAAAGCTGTAATGCACATTGGTTTTTCAAGAACGAGGAAGAGTTGATGCAATGCCTGTATATATTGTTCATCGCTAATTTTCACCTTACTAAGCATAAATAACTCTTGCACTGTGACAACTCCTATGACAAGAGAAGAAAGCTCTGCAATATCTATCATCATTTCCACATCGTAATTTTCATTGTCTAAAATGTTTAAGTTACCTTTGATAGCCTTAATAATAATTTGCTGATTGTTTTCAGGTAATAATGAATCCTTCACCGTAAGCTTACATGTTAATGTTTGACCATTAAAGTTATGTGCTGTTAGCGCCTCAAAAAAACCTCGCACATTAATAATACGATACATTAAGCCAACACCTGAAACGGAACTAGCATGGTAAACACTTGGGATTAAATGATTCGTTCCATTTAGTACATCTCCTAAAAAGAAATGAACATTTTCTTCTTGAGTATTCCATTCAATACGATTCACTTGATCTGCTTGACTATTTAAAAACGTACTAAGCTCTAATAAAGCCTCTGGTGTCTCATATATCCATTCTTTAATGACTAGATTATTCAGTAAAAAATTAGTTTCACTTTGCTTATTAAAGGAAAACACCATATATCCCTGTATTTTATCTTCTCTTTCAACAGCAATAATATAGTTGCGAGGGTTTTTAAAAATGGAGGAAAGCTCCGATTCGGTTTTGTAAAACATACCATGCCTTTTTGCCGCTACTCTGTTATAGCAATCTGCTAATCTATGCTTATCTTGTGAAGTCAAATATGTGAGATGCCTTTTTGTTGACCCTTTCGGAAAGCTTGTTGGTTCCACTAAATATTGATGTATTTTAGATCCATAACCAAAGCCCATTTTTTTATAAAAGTCTGGTTTAAATGGATATAAAGCAACAAAGTGAATATTTTTCTCTAAAAAAACTTTAAAAAAATGAGCTATTAATTCTTTCGCAATCTTTTCCTTTTTGCGTAATAAATCTACTGCTACTAGCCCAACTCCCCCGATTGGAATTATGTTAGAGAAGAGGTTCATTTCAAAATCATGAAGTCGCATGCCACCAACTAGTTCGTTATCTTCCCATAACCCATAATAATTAATGGAGGCATCATTGTACTGGTTATGCATAAAATGCGCCTTCAATTGCTCTTTTGTTGGCTGTAAACCATCCATACTACCTGGATAAGCACCTACCACAATATCAACAAAATGGATAAAGTCCTCTTCCTTCAATAATTTTTCTATGAATCTCATATACATCCCCCTTTTTTTAGGAAAATAAAAATTCTTGTTAATAATTTTTCACATTAATTTCAGCACTTGATAATAACATATATTACCACACGAAAAATAATAATACTGTATAATTGCAGTATTATAACCCGAGGTGATCAAGATGAACCCCTTAGTAGATGCAGTCTCAAAGGAATTACGAGGTGGAAGTCAATTGCATACACCTCAGATTAGCTATTCCTTGATTCAGCGTCTAGCAAGTAGGAATTAATATTGAAGGGTGATGAAAAAAGTGAATTTGATTGATGCATATATTCATGAAGTGACTAGAAGGATAAACAAAAATAAACGTGATGATATCGCTCTAGAACTAAAATCTACTATTGAAGATATGTTATCTGAAGATTATTCAGAATCAGATGTTAAGGAGGTACTTAAAAAGCTAGGGAATCCAGAAAAAGTTGCTGCAAGCTATCAAGATACACCACGATTTTTAATCGGTCCACAGGTGTTTGACACTTATATTAGAACAATAAAATTAGTTGTGCCTTGGGCGATTCTTATTACAGTAATTGTTCAGATGGTAGAAAGCGTTGTACTTTACAGTGGAGAAGATGCACTTCTAACTACAATTATCAAAGCTATTTCTATAACAATCACCAATATCATTACAGTGATTATACAAGTGCTGTTCTGGATTACAGTTGCTTTTATTGTGATTGAACGATCTGGCGGAAAAAATATTCGAATCCCCTTTGTAAAGGACCTACAGCAATGGACACCAGATGATTTAACAATCGTTAAAATTGTCCCTAAAGAAAAAACGATTTCACTGAATGATATTATTTTCAGCTTCTTAGGTATTATTATTTTTACCTTTGTCTATTTCAATGCGAATCATCTTTTAGGAATCTACACTTCTAATAATAAAAGCGACTTGAAGTTTGTTATGCCCATATTCAACCAAGATGTTTTACTGTCCTTTGCGCCAATCGTTTTATTTTGTATAGTGTTAAGTATAGCTTTAACATTATTGAAATTGAAAGCTGGTCAATGGACGATGTTAATTGCAGTAGCTAATGCTCTAATACAATGTATAGGCACCATTGTATTTATCCTTATGGTTAAGCAACCTGATTTTATACACAGTGCCGCTGTACCTTATATCGCTGCCATTACGGAAACGACTTCTGCTAAGATTTTATTTGCAATAGACCGCATATTGTTAGTAAGCATTTTTATTGCCATCATAGCTAATGTATTTGATATTTATCATGGCTTTAAAAAAGCAAAAATCCGTGAAGACATATAAACTTTGTGAGCTGACTCTCTTCTTAGTCAGCTCATTTCCTTTTCCCTCTATTACCCTTATACATCTAAAAAATAAAGAACAAATGACTCCTTTCCTTACTAGCGTTGAGGCGACAGGATTGGCTCCTTGCTTGCATAGGACGTCTGTCCATTATGAAATGTGTCTTTAGAAGAAGTACTAAACAAAACTTTCCTCATTTAACGTTAATAAGTTTTTTATTTTTTCATATACATTTTATATTGAACTATTTTAACTTCTTTCGGCGGAAGTCCAAATTTATCGCTGGAGGCATAATAGATATTAAGGAGAGAAAATTGTGGACATATTCGTAAGACCAGGAGATTCACTTTGGCGTTATAGTGAAGTGTTTAATATATCACTTCAGCTAATTTTAGATTCTAACCGCCATATAAACCCTCCATTTCTAAGAGTGGGACAGCGTGTTAAAATTCCGGGTTTTATCATTACCAATTATCAAATAAAGCAAGGGGATTCTTTTTGGCAGATTACCCAAAGCCGAAATATCCCATTAGTAGCCATTTTGCTCGTCAACCCTGGTCTTAATCCAAATCAATTACAAATAGGCCAGATAATTCACATACCCGTGCGAATTACATGGAGACTGGTCGACGGTAAGCAAAATTATACTTACGACATTATGATGAAGGATATAAGAACACTAATCGATGCTTATCCATTTCTACAAAGCTCTACAATCGGATATTCTGTCTTAGAACATGAAATACCCGAGCTACTCATCGGAAACGGAACAAAGCGTGTTCATTATAACGGTTCCTTTCACGCGAACGAATGGATTACAACTCCGATTATTTTAACCTTTTTAAATGACTACCTACTCGCGCTCACTAATCAAAGCACAATTCGAGGTCTTTCCACACTCCCACTGTACCGGCAAACAACCCTTTCCATAGTTCCGATGGTCAATCCCGATGGTGTCAATTTAGTGATACAAGGCCCACCCAATGACGAAGTGTTAAGAAATCAGCTTATTCGTTGGAATAGTGGTAGCACCAATTTTTCTGGATGGAAGGCAAATATACACGGCGTCGATTTAAACGACCAATTCCCTGCAAAATGGGAGTTAGAAAGTGCACGTAATTCCAAAACACCTGGGCCAAGAGATTATGGCGGAGAACGACCTTTATCCGAACCAGAGGCCATTGCTATGGCTGATTTAACAAAGAAACGCAATTTCGCAAGAGTTCTTGCTTTTCATACGCAAGGAAAAGTAATTTATTGGGGCTTTGAAAACCTTGAACCACCCGAATCAGAAGTTCTTGTTAATGAGTTTAGTCGGGTCAGTGGCTATGAGCCTATCAATTCAGCAGGAAGCTATGCAGGCTATAAAGACTGGTTTATTCAGGACTGGCGTAGACCTGGCTTCACTGTTGAGCTAGGAAGTGGGACGAATCCTCTTCCAATTAGCCAATTCAATGACATCTATGAAGAGGTATTAGGGATCTTTCTTGCAGCATTGTATATGTGATGAATTTTAGTTGCTTATCTAAATAATAAAATGACTCCGTGAATCTCCTTTTACCTTTGCGTGAAAGGGGATTTTTAAGCTTTCAAAAATTACTTTGACAGGCAGAGTAATGTTTGTTAATATTACTCTGACAGATAGAGCAATAAGGTGAAACTTAATCAGTGCGGATTTACTTCATCCCCACTAATTATTAGTCTTCACCAATCGGGCTCTTATGGGCAGTTCATCTTACTCTTAAGTGGACGTCTGTGCCTGATGGTTCTCTTTCGGTATGGATAAATTACTGCGCGTTAATGCGGGATAAAATGTAAGCAGGTGACTTATGGTTCGAAGTGATATCATCCGAGGACACTTGGACTCGATTATTTTACGGCTAATTTCAGAAAAGGACCGGTATGGCTACGAAATTTCTCAGGAAATAAGTCTCCGCACAAATAATCGTTTTCAAATCAAAGAAGCAACTTTGTATGCTGTTTTTCAGCGTCTAGAGAAAAAGGAAGTAATTGAAGCCTATTATGGTGACGTTTCACATGGAGGCAAAAGGAAGTATTACCGTATTACCCCTTTAGGAAAAGCTTATTTAAATGAGCTAGTAAAAGAGTGGTCGGAAGTAAAAGAAATTATCGACTTATTTATGGAGGGCTTAGAATGAAAAGAATAAAAAACCATATTGATGAGCTTTTTAAGGATATGCCTCGTAATAATGAAACTGAGATGGTGAAACAAGAAATCATTCAAAATCTTGAAGAAAAAGTTTTTTATTTGATGGATCAAGGAAAAGAACAAGAAGATGCCATCAACAAAGCCATCGTAGAATTTGGGGATATCGAGGATTTAAAAAAAGAACTAGGCGTTAAGGAGCCCGAAAAGAAAAATATGTCCAAATTAAATTTAGAATTCTCTATATGGGGTAGTGCATTAATTATCGCGTTCTTTATTTTCATTAATCTTTATTACACGCCACATACAATTTGGGCGATTTACCCAATCTTCGCAATATTATGGTGGCCATTATCAATGTACTTCGTTTGGTCACGAAAGAAATGGAGTGAATAGAGCATGAAGAACTTTATTGGCTTTTCGATTGCCGGTAGTTTAATGACAATGATATTTTTAGGAATCGTCAATTATATTACATCGCCTCAAACAATTTGGTTTATTTACCCATGTTTCTTGGTGTTGCTATGGCCAATTACTTTATTTTTTATGTCTAAAAAAATGTATAAACAATATTCTCTCATTTGTAGTGCCATGATTATTGCATTTCTCATCATTGAAAATTATTTATACTCACCTGATTATTTATGGTTCATTTATGCGGTTTATCCAATAATCTGGTGGCCAATTCTTATGTATTTAGAAGAAAAAGCGAAAACATTGAGAATTGCATTGATAGGCTGTGCAAGTACGATCATTTATTACTCTTTATTAAATATTATTTTATCCCATCCATATCCTTGGGCGATCTATCCAGCATTTTCAGTAATTTGGTGGCCACTATCCTTATATCATGCACAGAAAAAAACTTTTGTTGCGTTCTCTATTAACGCTACTGTACTTATCAGTATCTTTTTTATTACAGTAAATATCGTCTCTTCACCAGAAGTAATATGGGCAATCTATCCGATTTTTGTAACCTTATGGTGGCCCCTCAGCATGTACTTTTATGTTTATAAAAGAAAAATGTACAATTCAACAACTCTCCCTAAAAGAATCTAAAAATTCGAACTACAATTCGCATTTGCAGGGGAATTAGATGAAAAAGATAATGAAATTAATAAAATATATATTGCAACAAGTAAAGATAAACGGTAGTAATCATGAAATTATGATACGTGGCAAAGATAAGAATAATCCAGTTATTATTTTTGTTTACAGAGGACCTGGGTGTTCGGAAATACCTTATGCAATTTCGAGCAATCCGCTCATTATCCACAATTTGAAGAGAAGGAAAAGTTTTATCAATGGATGTGCGATACTTTTATACAATAAATTTAATTTGAACAAGAGCATGTTTGAATTTCTAAACAGGCTCTTTAAATTTGTTCTCTTTTCAGTTATCAATATCATTCATAGCAGTAATGGCACCACAGTCTTTATTTATTTGATCCCCCTCTAAATATGAATGCCGCAGCAATTGAAGATATAAAATATAAGATGAATGCAAAATAGTAGACATAAACAACACCTATGTAATCAGAAATTAGGCCTGATACGAAAATAGAAAGTGCAAACACTAAATAATATAGATTATCCTTTGCTGCATATAATTTTGCTAATCCATCAATATTTTTTTGAATATATGTTTGCTGGGAAATATCACGAAGCTGGTAAAATGGCCCCATTAAAACTACTAAAAGAAGGGCTATCCAAGCTGTTGTATTCATCGCGTAAAGCAGTACGAATAAACTAACAAAAAACGAACCTATCACAATTCCTTTTATTAAATGCTTTTCAAGCCTCGTAGAAAATACAGCTATTAGCATGCCTCCTATAATACTTCCCGCAAAGTAACCAGAGTTAATAAATCCCCACCATTGCTCACCCTTCTTTAAAACTTCATGAACAAATACAAGGGTTATAGCACCGATCCATATTCCTGAAGCTATACCTTCCATGATGTCCATAATTGTAATGGTTCTCATGTGGTTTTTCTTACTAAATAAAATAATCCATCCCTCTTTGACGATGTCCAAACTAGGTCGTTTTGGAGATTTTTTAATTGTTGTAGTTTTTATTTGTAAGGAAGTCAAAAATGATACGATGAAAAGAATCAAACACACCATTAGTACCGAATTACTGCCGTAAATAATGATAGCCACCGTACCTATAGACCAACCAAGTAAAGCAAATGTCTGATCTGTTGTACTTATTAAACTATTCGCCTTTCCTAACGCTGTTTGTTCAACAATCCCCGGAATAAGAGCCATTCGGGACGGTGAAACAAATCCATCTATAAAACCAGCCAATGTAATAAAAATATAAATAATCGTCAATCTTAAAGTCGTATGTAATAACCCGCCGTCGTTCAGTACACTTATTATTAATAACATGATAATGAGCTGCGCAAGGAGAGATAGACTTAAAATTTTCTTTAAAGGAATTTTTTCAGTAACGAATGGAAAAACAAAGGAACTTACAACCTTCCCCATTACATGAATAAACATGACGAGAGAGGCAAAGGTTGCCGAATGTGTTATCGAAAAGATTAGTAACGTAATGGTCATCGTATACAACGACATCGCTAGCTTGCCACAAGAAATGTTACCCCAAAGATAATAAAAATGTTTACTCACCATTTCTCCCCTTCTCTGCCTAGACAAATTTAGATTATTGTATCAAAAACAACATGGATAGTAGCCCACATTATATACTTACTATATAATTTAATTATTAAATATTTTAACAGGCTGTGATATTATGTCAAAAGACGATCAATTACATCATATAGAAATCATTATGAGAGAGATGCTTGAAATACAGCAAAAATCGACAATGTTTGTCAATCTCCTATCTGAAGGGGAATCATTATCTCAAAACCAACTGATTCTTCTACTTCAGTTAAAAATTAATGATTGTATGAAAGCAACTGAAATTGCTGAGTTCTTCAGTGTAACGCCTGGCGCGGTTACGTCGATGTGCGATAAACTTGAAAAACTAGATTTAGTACAACGTGTTAGAGAAAATGAAGACCGACGTGTCGTAAAAATGGTTCTAACGAAGAGCGGTGAAACAAAGGTTCAAGAGTTATTTTTGAAGTTCTCGCAAGAAAAGCTTACAGACATGGCAAAAATTCTGAGTGATGTTAATCAGTTAATGAAAAAAATTTTTTAGGATTTCAAAAATTGAAATCCTTTTTTATTGCCCAGAAAAATGTAAGGCTCCTGATTTTTAGAGAACTCTCCTGCATTAAAGTCATCACTTTATTAGTACTTGACAAAATGGAGCTACATATAATTTAATTAATATATATTTTAATAACTAAAATATATATTAATTAAATTAAAATGAGGTGATTATCCTTGATTCAAAAACCCCGCACTGTAACCCTAACAAACGGTAATATAAAAACCTTAACCGCAGACTGTGAGCAATTAAATATCCGTGGATCTGTTGCTTTACATCAAGAAGTACGACTTAAAAAAATCTCTTCCCATGGTCATAGTTCTTTTCATTCATGTGTTGTAGCGCAAACTTTAAACAGTTCAGGAGCATGCACAATAAAAGGTTTTTGCGAAATTAATGAAATAAAGAGTGCTGGTAGCTTAAAAATGGAAGCTGGGCAAGTAATAAAAATAAATAGTTCTGGGAAGTTGACCATTGCACAAAGTTTGAAGGCCGAAACGGTGGATGTGATTGGTATTGTAAAAGCAGTAGAAATAAATGCGGAACGTTTTGCTTTAAAATTGTCTGGTGAAAGTGAAATTGGAGACCTGATTGCTGATGATATATGGATAGAAAAAGATAAAATTTCTATCCTTCCATTATTAAAGAAAAAGTTAAATTGCAATCGTCTAAGAGGGAAGCATTTACGTCTGTCCTATACGAATGCGGACATAGTAGATGGAGATGTTGTCATCGTAGGAAGTAATTGTAGAATAAAAACACTTTATTATACAGATAGTTATTCGATTGACCCAAATGCGAAAGTACAACAAGTTATAAGGAGAGAAAAAGAATGACATTCGTCTAATAAAGTGTACCCTTTGTAAAGGACATTTTAAAAAAAGCTCTAGGCAACTTGAAGAAGATGATGTCTGTATTGTGCAGGTGTCATCTTTTTTAGG
>NZ_JBIWDH010000047.1:0-29259 GCF_044761885.1 Lysinibacillus sp. NPDC097231
GCGTTATTCATCTTAATTGAACCGCCGTATACGGATCCGTACGTACGGTGGTGAGAGAGGTCGGGGGTTAGTCACCCCCTCCTACTCGATTGAAAAATTTTTGACATCCTTCAAACAAAAGTTTATAATGTAAACAAATATAATAAAAGGTGATGCTATGAACGATAGAGAACAGGCGGTACTTGCATTAATTCGCCAGAATCCGTTTATGTCTCAGCAAGAGATGGCAGATAAAATGAAACTGTCTCGTCCAGTGCTTGCAAATCTAGTGTCGAGTTTAACGAAGCAGGGGAAAATTGTCGGTCGTGCGTATATTTTACCTGAGGAAAATGAAATTATTTGTATCGGTGGAGCGAATCTAGATCGGAAATTTCATGTGAAAGGGAACGTACAGTTCGGTACATCCAATCCTGCTAGCTCTTCATTTAGTGTAGGTGGTGTTGGTCGAAACATTGCTGAAAACTTAGGCAGATTAAATCATCAAGTAACATTGCTGACTACTGCCGGCAAAGATGCTGATTGGCAAGTAATCCAAGAAGCGTCAGAGCCATTTATGAATTTGCGTTATGTAGAGCAACTACCTGACGCTTCGACTGGTTCCTATACTGCGGTTATGGATGAGCAGGGCGAGCTAGCACTAGCAGTGGCAAATATGGAGGTATATGACCTGTTGTTGCCAAACCTGCTAAAAAAACATGAGGCAATGTTGATGAATGCAGGCTGCTTTATTATGGACTTAAACTGCCCAAAAGAAACTGTAGCTTATATTCAGCAGGTGGCTATTGCCCGTGAAATTCCATTCGTCATCGTACCGGTATCTTCACCAAAAATGAACAGACTACCGGATACATTACAAGGTGTAACGTGGTTTATTTGTAACACAGATGAAGCGGAGACAATTGTTGGTCATACAATCGAAGGTTCAGCACATTATGAAAAGGCTTTACAACAAATTCTTAATTTAGGTGCTGAGCATGTAATTATTACAGCTGGTAGCAAGGGTGTGTATGCAGCTTCAACTGCTATAAAGCCAAGTCATTTCTCAGCTAAGATTATAGAAAAAATTGAGGATGTAACAGGTGCCGGAGACGCCTTTGTCAGTGCAGTGATCCATAGCTGGCTTACTGGACAATCCTTTGCAACAAGTATAGACGCAGGATTAACGAATGCCAAAAATACACTTGCATCTCCATATACAGTAAGACCCGAACTATCAGTTGATTTGTTAAAAAGTGAAATGGAGGAATAACAACATGAAAGAATTCATCGTATTATCAGAAGAAGTAAAAGCAGGACAAGCAAAAGGTTTACCAATTGTAGCATTAGAATCAACAATTATTTCTCACGGTATGCCATATCCACAAAATGTACAAACAGCACGTGAAGTAGAACAAATTATCCGTGATAATGGTGCAGTTCCAGCCACTATTGCTTTAATCGACGGTAAAATAAAAATTGGTTTATCAGAAGAAGAACTCCAAATGTTTGGCAATGCGCAAGGTGTGGCTAAAGCATCTCGTCGTGATTTAGGCTACCTATTAGCAACTAAAAAATTAGGTGCGACAACTGTTGCTGCAACAATGATTTGTGCGGAATTAGCTGGTATTGAAATTTTCGTAACAGGCGGAATCGGTGGCGTACATCGCGGTGCTGAAACTACAATGGACATTTCAGCAGATTTAGAAGAATTGGCACAAACAGATGTAGCTGTAATTTGTGCGGGTGCGAAGTCGATTTTAGATATTGGTTTAACACTAGAGTATCTTGAAACAAAGGGTGTACCAGTCGTTGGATACGGTACAGCTGAGCTTCCAGCATTCTATACACGTCAGAGCGGTTTTGATGTAAACTTCAAGCTTGATACACCAGAGGAAGTTGCAGGTATGCTTCGTGCAAAATGGCAATTAGGCTTAAAAGGTGGAGCTGTGATTGCGAATCCAATTCCAGAATCTGAAGCTCTTGAACACTCATTCATTACAGAAATCATTGAAAAAGCTTTAGTAGAAGCAGAAGAAAAAGGGATTCAAGGCAAAAATGTTACACCATTCTTACTTGGAAAAGTGAAAGAATTAACAGATGGTAAAAGCCTTGATGCCAACATTGCATTAGTAAAGCATAATGCTGTAGTTGGTGCAAAAATTGCTGTAGCGTATAATAAATTAAGCTAAACAATTATACGAGAAGAAAGACTCTTTGCGATATAGTGAATCGCAAAGGGTCTTTTTATTCATTTCAGAGGATATTTTTTCCGTTTTTCGCGTTGTTCACGAGTTTAACTAAACAAAATGATACAGTCGCTTTACAATAGCCTACAATATTTTATACAATTAAATTTATATCTAATCTGAAAAATTTGACGAGCAAGGTGGACATGTTATGGCGAAAGAGCAAATTTTGACTCCCGAGGACGTTTTTGAGTTAGTCAAATCCTACATGAATGATGAAAATGTCGCATTCGTGAAAAAAGCATATGAATTAGCAAGGGATGCCCATATTGAGCAATTCCGAAGCTCAGGTGAACCGTATATTATTCACCCAGTGCAAGTGGCTGGTATTTTAGCTGAATTACAAATGGACCCTGAGACTGTCGCGGCTGGTTTTTTACATGATGTTGTAGAGGACACGGATTTTACGCGCGACGATTTGGTACGTGAATTCGGCGAAGAGGTTGCAATGCTTGTAGACGGTGTGACAAAACTTGGCAAAATTAAATATTTATCGAAAGAAGCGCAACAAGCGGAAAATCATCGTAAAATGTTTGTGGCTATGGCACAGGATATTCGAGTCATTTTGATTAAACTAGCAGACCGTCTGCACAATATGCGTACGTTAAAGCACTTGCCTGCTGAAAAACAACGCCGCATTTCCAAAGAGACGCTTGAAATTTTTGCACCACTTGCGCATCGTCTAGGGATTTCGACTGTTAAATGGGAACTTGAGGATACAGCACTTCGTTATTTAAATCCACAGCAATACTATCGTATTGTCAGTCTAATGAAGAAAAAGCGTGATGAACGTGAAGCCTATTTAGACAATGTTATGGCTGAGATGAAGTCACAGCTTACAGAAGTCGAAATTGACGCAGATGTTTATGGTCGTCCAAAACACATTTATAGTATCTACCGTAAAATGGTGTTACAAAAAAAACAATTTAATGAAATTTATGATTTATTAGCCATTCGTGTACTTGTAGATAGTATTAAAGATTGCTATGCCGTTCTAGGAATCGTGCATACATTATGGAAGCCAATGCCAGGACGTTTCAAAGATTATATAGCGATGCCAAAACAAAACTTTTATCAATCACTGCATACTACCGTTATTGGTCCTTATGGTGACCCATTAGAAGTGCAAATTCGTACGAAGGATATGCATAAAATTGCAGAGTACGGGATTGCCGCGCATT
This sequence comes from Lysinibacillus sp. NPDC097231, assembly GCF_044761885.1. Lineage (NCBI taxonomy): Bacteria > Bacillati > Bacillota > Bacilli > Caryophanales > Bacillaceae > Lysinibacillus > Lysinibacillus sp. NPDC097231. Next base: position 3,407 of record NZ_JBIWDH010000047.1, read on the forward strand.
GGGCGTATAAGGAAGGCAGAAAGATTGATCACCAAAAACAAAATGTCGACCAAAAATTAACGTGGTTCCGAGAAATTTTAGAATTCCAAAATGAGTCTTCAAATGCTGAGGAATTTATGGAATCGTTAAAATTTGATTTATTCTCTGATATGGTCTATGTATTCACGCCAGAAGGAGATGTCATTGAATTACCAGCAGGCTCTGTACCTATCGACTTCGCATACCGTGTGCACTCAGAAGTCGGAAATCGTACAATTGGCGCGAAAATTAATGGTAAAATGGTACCACTTGATACACCGTTGAAAACGGGAGATATTATTGAAATTTTAACTTCTAAGCAATCATTTGGGCCGAGCCGAGATTGGTTAAAACTAGCCCAATCCTCACAGGCGAAAAATAAGATAAAGCAGTTTTTCAAACGTCATCTTCGTGAGGAAAATATCATCAAAGGTAAAGAGATGATTGAAAAGGAAATCCGTGCACAAGATTATGACTTGAAAGAAACAATGGCAGCGGAAAATCTGAAACGTGTTTGTGATAAATTTAATTACACAAATGAAGAAGATTTATATGCAGCTGTTGGTGTAAATGGGATTACAGCGCAGCAAGTGGTTAATCGTCTAGCCGAAAAACGTCGCAAAGAGCGTGAACAGGAAGAAGCACTCGAGAAAATTGAACAAAAAATGAAAAACGCTATTCCGCAAAAACGAACAGAATCGGGTGTTATTGTTAAAGGTATCGACAATATGTTGATTCGACTTTCACGTTGTTGTACGCCAGTTCCTGGGGATGATATTGTAGGCTTCATTACGAAGGGGAGAGGTGTTTCAGTGCACCGTGCAGACTGTCCGAATATTCAAATTGATGATGAGCAGGAGCGTTTAATCGAAGTTGAATGGGAACACGGACTTACTCCTGAGAAAAAAGAATACCCTGTCGATATTGAAGTTTCTGCCTTCGATAGACCAGGCATTTTAAATGAAGTCATGCAAATTGTTAGCGAAACGAAAACGAATATTTTAGCTGTGAGTGGGCGTGCAGATCGCGATAAAATAGCAACGATTCATTTAACGATTTCCATTTCAAATATTTCGCATTTGCATAAAGTAGTAGAGCGTATTAAACAAACACCTGATATATATTCTGTACAACGTGTTATTAACTAAATGATGTCATTGTGGATGTAAAGTCGGGTAGTAGCAATTTTGTTATGTCCAGAAAGTAAAAATTCTGGTGCATGCACTAATAGAATTGAGGTTTTCAAGAATGAAAGTTGTTTTACAAAGAAGTCAAGCAGCCTCTGTTACTGTTGACGGTAAAGTAACAGGTGCTATTGATGGCGGCTATGTTCTTCTAGTTGGTATTACACATGAGGACACGCAAGAGGATGTTGAATATTTAGCGAAAAAAGTAGTTAATCTCCGCCTTTGGGAAGACGCTAATGGAAAAATGAATCATTCCATTTTAGAGCATGGAGGGGCTATTTTATCCGTCTCGCAATTTACATTGTATGGGGATACAAAAAAGGGGAATCGTCCAAGTTTTACGAGTGCAGCAAGACCAGAAGTTGCGGAACCATTATGGGAGGCATTTAATAATGCCTTACGTGAACACGGTTTACAAGTGGAGACAGGTATATTTGGTGCAATGATGGACGTTGCGCTTACGAATGATGGCCCGGTAACAATACTTCTTGAATCTAGATAATGGTACATTTCCTAAAATTCCTTCATACACTAAAAAGTATGGTTAGTTTTGTTGGAAGGAAGTGTCTTGAAGATGACACAAATGGGAAGCATTTCGAATCCTTATTTATATGAAACTCTTAATATGATGATTGGTCAGGCAATTGTAGTGCAAACGGAAAAAAGTATTCAGCAAGGTTTATTGGCCTCTGTTTTACCTGACCATATCGTTGTAGAGGTTAGCCGTACACCTTTCTTTATCCGTATGGAGGAGATTGTATGGGTAACTATGGCAACAAACTATAAATGAGCACATAAGGACCTCCTTATCATGTAATATGGCTTTTGTTTTAACCGATATTTCACGATAATAGTAAAAAGCTGCGAGGGAAATTTTATTTTCTTCGCAGCTTATTTTAGTTTATATAAACGGTGATTTACCCCACATTAACGGACAGTAATTTATCACACTTCAAAATTCAGCGAAAGCAAAGAAGTTAGATGATAGATGAACTGTCCGTAAACACCCGATTGAGGCCAACACGATGTTGGTCACACAAGCGTTTTTCGCAGGATGCGGAGTACTTAACTTGTGTTCCTCTACAACAATCAGTGGGATGAAGGAAATCCCCACTGATTAAGTTTCACTTTATTGGTTTTCATTAAAGTAATTTAAAATACCTTGATAAATACCTAGAGTAGCTTGTTCTCGGAATTTTGCTGTTGAAATAACTCGTTCCTCACTAGCATTACTTAAGAAGCCTAGCTCAATGAGGACAGCTTTTTGACGATTTTCTCGTAGCACTAAATAATTACCTTGTTGAGTACCACGATCCCTTAAATCCATTTTACTGGAAAGTCCGTCATGGATTGCCTCAGCAATGCCCTTTTGATTACTGTTCATATAATAAGAGGTAAAGCCATTTATGGAGCTATCATCTGTTGCATCATAATGAATACTGATAAAAGCATCCGCCTCATGCTGGTGCGCAATTGATACACGTTTGCGAAGTGCTACATATTCATCTGATTCTCTTGTCATGACAACATTTGCACCAGCTGCACTCAACTTTGAAGCGAGAAGAGAGGCTGTTTTCAAGGTTATTTCCTTCTCATCAGTTCCACGTTGTCCAGAAGTACCATGATCATTTCCACCATGTCCAGGATCTACAACAATTGTCAGTCCATTTAAGGTGCCTTTTTTACGAGGCTCAGATTTTTCCTTTGTAGTTGTCACAGCTTTGTTTGAGGAAGTAGTAACGACCCAGTTCGCAACAAAAGCGGTTTTGTTATCTAATTGTATTTCATAAAAGTCATCTTTAGCACCGACAATAGGGTACGTTTTACCAGCATCCACACGTTCAACAACATCAGCAGCTGTTGTAGCATCGGTCCGAAGGTTTGTCCCATTATAAATGATTGTGACTTCTTCAAGCTCAGTGGAGGAAGAAGATTTTGATGTGGCTTTTTCTTTATTCGAAAAAGTACCATAAAAGCTATAAACCCAGCCTGCTTTTTTATCGTTGTATTGAATTTGTACCCAGTTATGCTCTTGTGCCAGCACTTTAAAGGCTTGCCCTTTTGAAACGGTACCTATTTTTTTAGTATTTAAATCTGGTTTTTTACGAACATTAAGCTCATCGACTAACACTGTAAATGTTGTATCTTTGTTCACATTTTTTGTTGATACCTCAACTACAGGTTCTTTAGTATTAGTCTCTTTTTTAGTTACGTCATTAATTGTAACATAGTCTGTGGATACCCAACCAACTAGCCCATTCCAATCTATTTTCGCCCATTCGCCATTTTCTTCTATAAGATTTGCCTGATTACCTGTTGATAATTGCCCAAGAACTGCTGAAGAAATATCAGGTTCGGTACGAATATTAAGACGATCGACTTGTGAAATGACAGTTTTATCAATCGTTTGTTTAGCATTTGTAGGAGCCGTTAACCAAGATGCTACCCAACCTTCGTAATTGCCTGTTTTTACTTGAATCCAGTCACCTTCACGACTAATAGAAGTTAATGGATCACCTTCTTCTAAAGTAGTAATGATTGGATAAGACAGACCAGGTCCCTCGCGTAAATGAAGAATCGATCCAGTTACTTTTAAATCGCTGGAGTCGGCTAGTGCCCTTTGAACATGGTTCTTACTTGGAATAGCCATCGTTAACACTAGTACGAAGATGATTATACTATGTAAAAGTTTTGCTCTCATCAGATTCCTCCTATTCCTTGTGCTATTTTACCATGCTTTTGTAATAGAATTCGTGGGAAAAAGGTAATGGAATTCGTTATTTTAACAACTGTTTCGTGAAAAATACAAAAATAGTTGACATTGTCTTTCGTTGTGACTAACATAAAGGGTAATCAAAAAATGATTAATCGCTTATGACCAAGCAAGTAGCATATACCTCTATTGGAGAAGAGAGGGAAAGACCTAGGCTGCAATCTTTCCTACAAAAATGTATAATGCGAACAACACTTGAGAGGCTTTTTTCTGAAAAGTAATACTTAGTAGGAAAAAACGGAATCGGCCGTTATCCGATTACGAGGAGGACACAGGTAATGAATTGTGTCAACTAGGGTGGAACCGCGGAAGCTTATACAGCTCTCGTCCCTTGCAATATGCAAGGTGGCGGGGGCTTTTTTATTTGACAAAAATAAGTTGTGTCCACACAATACTGTGAGGAAAATCCAGAAACTCGTTCATAAGCAATCTATAAAGGAGGTATTTAAATGAGTTTTAAAGTGCCACGAGGAACACAAGACATTTTGCCTGGTCAATCAGAAAAATGGCAGAAGGTAGAAGCGATTATCCGTGATATTTGTCGTGTTTATCGTTATAACGAAATTCGTACACCAATTTTTGAGCAAACAGATTTATTTGCACGTGGTGTTGGTGAAACAACGGATGTTGTTCAAAAAGAAATGTATACATTTGAGGATCGTGGTGGTCGCTCGTTAACATTACGTCCTGAGAATACAGCTGGTGTAGTTCGCGCTTATGTTGAACATAAAATGTTCGGTGCACCTGATCAACCTGTAAAGCTTTCATATTTAGGGCCAATGTTCCGTTATGAACGTCAACAAGCTGGACGCTATCGTCAATTTGTTCAATTTGGCGTAGAAGCAATTGGTTCAGCTGATCCAGCTATTGATGCTGAAGTAATAGCACTAGCAATGGATGTCTATGAATCAGCGGGCTTAAAGGATTTAAAATTAGTCATCAATTCACTTGGGGACAAAACAACACGTGATACACACCGTACGGCACTGTTAGAACACTTTGAACCACATATTCATGAGTTTTGTTCGGATTGCCAAAATCGTTTGCAGAAAAATCCATTGCGCATTTTAGACTGTAAGGTAGACCGTGAGCATCCACTAATGAAATCTGCGCCTGCGTTAACTGAATTCCTAACAGAGGAATCCGCAGCATATTTTGCTCAAGTTAAATCGTATCTAGATACACTAGGGATTACGTATGAGGTCGATCCGAATCTTGTGAGAGGTCTTGATTATTACAACCATACGACATTTGAAATTATGTCAACAGCTTCAGGCTTCGGTGCCATTACAACACTGTGTGGTGGTGGTCGCTATAATGGCCTTGTTCAAGAAATTGGTGGTCCAGATGTACCAGGAATCGGCTTTGCCTTAAGTATTGAACGCTTGTTGCTTGCGCTTGAAGCTGAAGGTGTTGAATTAGACACTGCATCAGGACTCGATGTGTATATGATTGCGATGGGCGATGAAGCGAAACTTAAAGCAGTAGAATTAACAAGCACTTTCCGTGCAAAGGGCATTGCTACGGAGATGGATTATTTAGATCGTAAAATGAAGGCCCAAATGAAATCAGCAGACCGTTTAGGTGCAAAGTATACGATTGTTTTAGGTGAAACTGAGCTTGAAGAGCAAGCAGCTACTGTTAAACATATGGAATCAGGTGAACAGCAAAAAGTCGATTTCTCAGAATTAGTAAACTATCTATTAAAACAATAAACGAATTGTTAAATTGATACCAATATAGGATATCTGTCCAAATGATTCAAACGTCATTTTGGACAGATAATTCATCTTAACAAAGAGCAGATATCTAATTTTCCTTGGCATCAATTCTACTTAGTAGGACATGTATGCTACATAAGTAAAATAAATGGTCCATTATCAAAAGTAAGGGATGACATTTTGTAAAAACGTATGTCAGGTGGAAATCAACCCTAAGTTATGGTGATGAGCCAAATAAATTTTGGAGGAATTAAATAAATGGCAACAAGAACACATGCTAGTAACGAACTTTCAGAAGCATTACAAGGCGAAAAAGTTGTATTAAAAGGTTGGGTACAACGTCGTCGCGACCTAGGTGGTTTAATTTTCATTGATTTACGTGACCGTACTGGAATTACACAAGTAGTGTTTAGCCCTGATGTAGCAGAAGCACATGCTTTAGCCGATAAAGTGCGTAGTGAGTACGTAATCGAAGTGGAAGGGACAGTTATCCTTCGCGCAGAAGATCAAATCAACCCAAATGTACCGAACGGTAAAATTGAGGTAGAAGCAACACAATTAATCGTAATTAATACAGCAAAAACAACACCATTCCAAATTGAAGATCGCACGGACGTATCCGAAGATTTACGTTTAAAGTATCGTTATCTTGATTTGCGTCGTCCTGTTATGTTTGATACATTCAAAATGCGTTCTGACGTTACTCGTACAATTCGAAACTTCTTACAAAATGAAGGCTTCTTAGAAGTGGAGACACCGATTTTAACGAAATCATCTCCAGAAGGAGCTCGTGACTATTTAGTACCATCACGTGTTCATGAAGGTGAGTTTTATGCATTGCCACAATCACCACAGCTATTTAAGCAATTATTAATGGTGTCAGGTTTCGAAAAATACTTCCAAATTGCACGTTGTTTCCGTGATGAAGACTTACGTGCTGACCGTCAACCAGAGTTTACACAAGTTGATATTGAAACAAGCTTTTTAACGCAAGAAGAAATTATAGAAATGAACGAACGCTTAATCCAAGCAGTTATGAAAGAAGTAAAAGGTATTGATATTCATGCTCCTTTCCAACGCATGAAATATCAAGAAGCAATGGATCGTTACGGTTCTGATAAACCGGACGTGCGTTTCGGTTTAGAGCTAGTTGATTTGAATGACATTTTCGATGGCTGCGATTTCAAAGTATTTGCTGATACAGTAGCACAAGGAAAGCAAGTAAAGAGTATCAACATTAAAGGTGCAGCAGATAAATACTCTCGTAAGGACATGGACGAGCTAACAAAATTTGTTGGTATTTACGGAGCAAAAGGACTTGCTTGGTTGAAGGTAACAGAAGAAGGCTTAAATGGCCCGATTGCGAAATTCTTTGACGAAGCATTAGCTACAGCATTAATTGAACGTATGAAAGCTGAAGTTGGCGATATTTTAGTATTTGTAGCTGATAAAGCGTCTGTGGTAGCAGCTTCTTTAGGTGCACTTCGTACGAAACTAGGTCAAGACTTAGGCTTAATAGATGAATCACAATTTGCATTCCTATGGATTACAGATTGGCCATTATTAGAGTACTCTGAAGAAGATGGTCGCTATAAAGCAGCACACCATCCATTCACACGTCCATTTGACGAAGATGTTTCGTTAATGGAAACTGATCCTGCAGCTGTCCGTGCCCAAGCATACGATATCGTATTAAACGGTTATGAGCTTGGTGGAGGTTCATTACGTATTTATGAACGTGAATTACAAGAAAAAATGTTTAATTTACTTGGTTTCACAGAAGAAGAAGCAAGAGCTCAATTTGGCTACTTATTAGAAGCATTTGAATACGGTGTACCACCACATGGAGGTCTTGCATTTGGTCTTGACCGCTTCGTAATGCTACTTGCTGGCCGCACTAACTTACGTGATACAATTGCATTCCCGAAAACAGCAAGTGCAAGCTGCTTATTAACAAATGCACCAAGTTCTGTTTCTCCAGATCAATTGAACGAGCTAAGTCTAGCAATCAAACCATTTAGAAAATAATAAGCACTCCTAAATACCTGGATTCTCTAGCAATAACTATTGGGAATCTAGGTATTTTTTTGCGTTTTCGCAAGAATTTATATTTTTTAAAAGAAAATAGTTTGAATTATCAGAAATAAGGTGTTATGATAACTGTAATACGAATCCTGATGTGTTTGTCTAACTGCCGAATCTACTTAACAGTTTTGACCGAACATAATAGAATTGGGAGCCTTCATTTTGTAGTCGCAAACAAGCCCCATGCGGAGCGGGACGTTTAACACTTCAAAGCGGGCACCCCCCTGCAAATTGCGGGTTCAAAACGAATGTTTCTTGGCATTACGGCACAATCGGGATTCGTCCATACATAGGTTATACTATTCTCAAAAGGAGCATGGCGATAGCTCCTTTTTTTGTTGAGGTAAATTATTCAAAAAACAAATGCAAAAGCTAGTAATCCGGACACAATTATGCCTCGGCATAATTGATATGCAAACGAACCTATTAATAGGCAGTATGAACAGTTAAAATTAAATTTCCTTAACAGCAATTTAAAAGGAATTAATGAATATACATCGTATAAAGAGCAATTTGCTCAATCGATTTTTGATAAAAGAGCTGATATAACGAAAGATGAATAGAAATAGAGAGCTACTTATAAATTTTGAAGAAAAATTTTGAAAATATAAAAAAATCACTTTTTATTTTTGCGAAAGCATCATATAATTGGTATAGACAACTATACCGAAATGGATAGCTGCTTATTAACTTCATCAAAGCTCCTCAAAAAAAGTTAAGGGGGTGATCAATTGAAGAATACGCTATTAATTTCTAATGTTACGATAGTCAATCATGATGAAATACCATTTAAGGGTGACTTATTAATTGATAATGGTAAAATTGCCAAAATAAGCCACGAATTATTTGATAGCGCAGAGCACTATATTGATGGAAAAGATGAAAATTGGTTATTGCTACCTGGTTATATAGATATGCATATTCATGGCTCTGCTGGTCATGATACCATGGATGCTACACAAGAGGCATTACATCAAATGGCAAGCTCTTTAGTGCAAGAAGGTGTTACGGGTTTCCTTGCCACTACAATGACGCAATCTATAGAAGTGATTGAAAGCGCTTTAACAAATGTTGCACAATTTGACAACAGTGATGGAGAAGCAAGATTATTAGGTATACACGTGGAAGGGCCATTTGTCTCGGAAAAACGGGCAGGCGCTCAGCCAGTGGAATACATTATTCCGCCTTCCATCGAGCAAATTATTTATTGGCAAAAAATAAGTAAGCAACGTATTAAACAAGTGACAGTTGCACCTGAGGTAGAGGGTGGCTTTAAGTTTATCGAAACGTTGAAAGATTTAGACATTATTGCTTCTATTGGCCATTCTGATGCAACGATTGAAGAGGTTGATAAGGCAGTAGCAATGGGAGTAAGGCAGGCTACGCATTTATATAACCAAATGCGCCCTTTCCATCATCGCAATCCAGGTGTCGTTGGCGCCGTATTTTTGGAGGATAAGGTGAAAGTTGAAATTATCGCAGATTTCGTGCATAGCCATCCTCTGTCTGTAAAGCTAGCGTATCGGATAAAAGGAGCGAATGGTATTATTTTAATTACCGATGCGATGCGAGCGAAAGGCTTACAATACGGTGATTATGATTTAGGTGGCCAAACCGTTCAAGTTTCGAAAGATGGTGCTCATTTATCCAATGGGGCACTAGCTGGTAGCGTGTTAACGATGGAACAGGCAGTGAAAAATATGAAAGCAATCACAAATTGCTCATTGCAGGATATTGTTGCTATGTCCTCTACGAACGCTGCCGAGCAATTACAACTGACAACTAAAGGTCGTATTGCAGAAGGTTTTGATGCAGATTTTGTGCTACTTGATCAAAATTTAAATGTACAAAAAACTATTTGTCGAGGTAAAGTTGTATTTGAGAAATGAAAGTAAAGAGGCGATAAGGATGGTGCAACACTTGTTAGATAAAAATTCTCATATACCTATCTATATACAAATAGAAGAGATTATTAAACAGCGTATTTATTTAGAAGAATACAAAATCGGTGAGAATATACCTTCTGAACGAGAGCTTTCTACGCAGTTTGATGTTAGTAGAATGACTGTTCGTCAATCAATCACTAATTTAGTAAATAGCGGTTTGCTGTATCGTGAAAAAGGAAGAGGCACGTATGTAGCAAATCCAAAATTAGAGCAACCATTAAAGGGACTAACGAGTTTCACAGAGGATATGCGGGCTAGAGGGATGGAGCCAAGCAGTAGGGTCGTACGCTTTGAAAAAATTGTACCTCCAGTCGATGTGGCAGGTGATTTAATGTTAGAGCCTGGCGAAGAGGTATTCTTTGTTGTACGAATTCGTAATGCGGATTCCAAGCCAATGGCAATCGAAAGAACGTATATTCCAGTAAAAGTATATCCCGAATTAGATGAAAAGAAAATTATGGGGTCATTATATGCCTTGATTGAAGCCAAATTCCATCAAAAGATTGGAAATGCAATTCAACAGATGGAGGCAGCTATTGTTTCAAAAGAAGATAGTAAATTTCTGCAAATTAATCATACTGCACCTGTTTTAATAATTAAACGTACAAGTTATTTATCAGATGGGTCCCCATTTGAGCTTGTGCGTAGTACTTATCGAGCCGATCGATACAAATTCATTAGTGAAATTAAAAGGTGATCCTATGCATGAATATTTTCAAGAAATACAAAAGTTAATAGAGATCGTACAGGAGAAGGAATATCCAGAGATACAAAAAGCCGCCCAATTAATTGTGCAACGACTTCAACGTGGTGGGATTGTTCAATTATTTGGTTGTGGCCATTCTCATCTTTTAGCACAGGATGGATATTATCGTGCGGGAGGGCTTGTGCCTGTACGACCTATAATTATTGAACCTTTAACATTACATGCAGGGGCATTGACATCATCTGATAACGAGAAGGACCCGACAATAATTAAACGTCATAAGGATCAATTTGATTTCCATGAAAATGATGTATGTATTATTATTTCAACTTCTGGGAGGAATCAAGCACCAATAGATGCAGCATTTTTAGCGAAAGAGTCTGGGATACTTGTTATGTCTTTGCAATCCCTTGCTTATTGTGAACAGTCTACGCGTCATCAAAGTGGAAGGCGTTTAGAGGAAGTAGTAGATATAGTGATCAATTCGCATATACCAGTAGGAGATGGTTTACTACGTCACAATGAGATAAAGTATGGACCGGCCTCTACCGTTATTGGTTCAGTTATTTTAAATACATTATTCAGTGAAGTCATTGAATGTTTGGCGGGCTCTGAAAAAGTCTTACCTGTGTTTGAAAGCAATAATGTTGAATCAGATTTGTCTCATAATGAAGCGATGGTTGCTTACTATCGACATCGTATTAACTTTAAATAAAAAAGAGGGGGGATATCTATGAAGAAAACGTATAAAATAACGACGCCAGAAGGACTACATGCTAGACCATCAGCGTTACTCGTAACTGCTGTAACACCATTCGAGTCTGATGTGCAATTAAACTATAATGGGAAGTCCATCAATTTAAAATCAATTATGGGCGTTATGGCACAGGGAATAGTAACAGGAAGCATTGTAGAAATTTCAGCAGAAGGACCTGATGCTGATAAGCTTTTTCAAACAGTAACGGAAGTAATTGTTACTAAAGGAATTGGTGAGGAGTACTGAAATATTTGCATTTAGATGAAGATTAGGCAGAGGAATATATGAAAAAGTATTTCATCAGCCTGTCTTTAATTTTAAGAATATTCAGTATTAAGGGGTGAGTTATAGATGGAAATAAAAATAGTTCCACCAAACGATTATATACAGGTACATCAGCTAAGAGACTATTGTTTCCCTAATAAGTATTCAGGTGCCCGCCGCGAGGATTTTCACTATTGGATTGAACAGAGCACGACATTAGGAGCCTATGATGAAAATAAAGTAGTCGGTCAGCTATTAATATTACCTCTTAATATGACAGTGCATGGTGAGAATTATGACATGGGTGGGATTGGCTTTGTAGCAACCTATCCTGAGTATCGCCAGCAGGGAATTATCAAAAAGCTAATGACCGAGGCGCTGAAAATAATGCGAGAAAACAGCCAAACCATTTCTGTTTTAGCGCCATTTTCTATCTCGTTTTATCGTTATTTTGGCTGGGAATTGTTTTTTGAGAAGCTTCATTACACCATTCCACAAATGGTGTTTCCCTCTTTTGGAAAGCAACTGGATATAGTAAAACGAATGAGCTTTGAATGGCCAGATCATGCCCTTTTTCAGGGAATTAAGGATTTTCATAATGCACAGGCACTCATCCAGAATGGAAGTATTTTACGAGATGATGCTTGGTGGAAAAGAATCGAAAGAAGGATGCCAGACAGTCATTTTGCGGCATATTTTAGGTCCGACAAAATTGCAGGCTACATTCGTTATACCATTCAGGATGAAACGTTTGAGCTACATGATTTTATAGCTGAAGATCTACAAGCAGAACAAGCAATATGGCGTTTTATCACGTCACATGCTGCGAGCGTAAGTAGCATTAAGGGCGTTACTTCTAACGACCATCATTTTGGCTTCCATTTTCAAGAACCACAGTTTAAAAGGGAAGTCGTTCAGGATGTGATGGTAAGAATTGTAGATGTTTTCCTTTTTATGCAGCAGTATCAGTGGGGAGATATTCAGGAGCCACTGTATTTGCGTATTGAGGATGCATTTTGTGAATGGAATGAACATGTATATAAAATAAATAAAAATGGAAATGTCACTGTATTAGAGACAAATTCTATTCCTGAAATGCATATGTTAGCATTACCAATTAATATTTTTTCAGCGATGATGGTTGGCTATCTTTCTGTCAAGAATGCGGTCTTGTATGCAAATAAACAGTTGTCTGTTGAGCATATTACACGATGGCAGCGTGCATTGCCTACTACTAAACCCTCCTTCTATGAGTATTTTTAAGTGCTTACCTATGTTAATCAAGTCACGTGATGGAGCAGATAAGGATAAGTATTTTATTGTAGGCTTAGAAAGTAAAAATTTTTTGAATTTTTTTCTGGACTATACCAGTTGAGCAAAACCTTTTATTAGACTATGAAAAAGATGTAGCCCAGTTTTTAAAATCTTTTGTAAAGGAAGTAAATGGCGTAAAAGGCATATTGTGGTATATACCAATTGGTGCTATTCTCAATTTAAGAAAGCGATTTCATAGTAAGAAAATAACGAAATTAAGTTCGTAAGAAAGAAGAACTTAGTCATGAAAAGGAGTGTTGATGATGAGGAACATTATGCTAGTGTGTGTGGCAGGCATGAGTACTAGTTTACTAGTGTCGAAGATGCAAAAAGCTGCTCAGGAACAAAATATTGAGGCGGATATTTATGCGATTGCTGAAAGTGAAGTCGACAAAGTATTAGCCAATAAAATGGCGGATGTGCTCTTATTAGGCCCACAAGTTCGCTACTTAAAGGGGACTTTTGAAGCTAAATACAAGGAAATGAACTTTCCGATTGATGTCATTAATATGGCAGATTACGGGATGATGAATGGTGAAAATGTCTTGCAGCAGGCATTAAGGTTAATTGGTTAAGGGGGCTAGGCAATGGAAGAAGCTGTTTTAATGGAATCCATTATGGGGCTAATTGTGCATAGTGGCAATACGAAAAGTGAATGTATGGAAGCTATTCAGCTAGCAAAAAAAGGCCAGATTGATGAAGCAAAGGGGAAAATCAAATTAGCCAATGATGCACTGATTGAAGCCCACCATTCACAAACTGCTTTACTATCGCAAGAAGCAAGGGGAGAGAAAGTAGAAGTTTCTATGCTGTTAATTCACGCGCAGGATCATCTAATGAATGCCATAACGTTTCGTGATTTAGCGCAGGAAGTGATTGAATTATATGAACGAATCAAAGGGGAATAACATCAAGTTTTGATGTCAAAATAAAAAGCAAAGGGAGTGTATGGAATGTTTCGTTTTTTAGAGGAAAAATTTGTACCAGTCGCTGCTAGAGTAGGGAATCAGCGTCATTTAGTTGCCATTCGTGATGGATTTATTACGATTATGCCATTGACAATTTTTGGATCACTCGCAATCCTTGTTAATAATTTGCCTATTAAATTTTATCAAAATGCACTCGATGCCATCTGGAAGCATGAAACTTGGACACAATGGGGTGGCAATGTTTGGGGAGCAACATTTGGAATCATCTCGCTTTTATTAGCCTTTTCAATTGCTTATCATCTTGCAAAAGGCTATGACAAGGATGGACTTTCTGCTGGTGTTATCAGTCTCTCGGGTTACATGACATTCGGTACCTTTGGTGAAGGTGGCTTAACAGGCTTAACAACTGGTACAGGTGGTATTTTTATAGCTATTATTATTTCTCTACTCTCCACGGAAGTATTTTGTAGATTGATAGGCAATCCGAAGCTACTAATAAAAATGCCTAATGGTGTACCGCCGGCTGTTTCTAAATCATTTGCGGCGTTACTACCTGCAATTATTACAATCGGATTATTTGCGCTAGTTCGTACAATCATTTCGGCAGGTTTCGATATTCCTGATATTGTTGGATCATTCTATTCCGCAATTCAAGAGCCATTTATGGGCTTAACGAATACTTGGCTTGCAGCATTAATTTTAGCATTTGTTCCTACGTTTTTATGGACACTGGGTGTTCACGGTGCTAATATCATCGAACCGTTTATGCAAACGATTAATCTGCCAGCGATTGCTGAGAATGTAAAGGCTATTTCAGCAGGAGAGGTAGCACCATATATTGTCAATAAACCATTCTTTGATGCCTTCATCAATATGGGTGGGTCTGGTACGACAATTGCACTTGTTATTGCTATATTTATTTTCGCTAGAAAGAATAAGCAATATAGTACTGTTGGAAAATTGTCAGCAGCACCAGGGCTTTTCAATATTAATGAACCATTACTATTTGGGTTACCTATCGTATTAAATCCAGTTTTATTTGTACCGTTTATTTTGACACCAATGATTAACGTAACTATCGCTTTCTTTGCAACGAAATGGGGCTGGGTACCAGCGGCTACAGTTTCACCACCATGGACAACGCCACCAATTATAAGTGGATACCTAGCAACTGTATCTTGGCGTGGAGCTGTACTTAGTATTGTTTTACTTGTTGTTGCTGTATGTATTTACTTACCATTTATCTCGATGGCAAACCGAATGGCAAAGCAGAATGAACAACGAGCTGCTGAATCAGAAGCTCAAAATAAACAGCCTGCTCAATCAGAAATTCAAAAAGTAGAGGTATAATTGCCAACTAACGGAGGTATTTGAATTGAGAAGATTAGGAATTTCGCTATATCCTCAGCATAGTACTTTAGATGAGATGAAGCATTATGTTCAGCTTGCTCATGACAATGGTTTTGATCGAATATTCACTTGTCTTATGTCTATAAATAATGATCATGAACGAAAAAAATTACAGCAAATAAATGAATTTGCACAGCAACTAGGTTTTGCTATATCTGCAGATATAGCACCTAACGTCTTTGCAGAATTAGGTTTAACCTATAAAGATATAGCTTATTTTAAAGAACATTATCATTTAGCGGCATTGCGCCTAGACATGGGATTCTCTGGACAGGAAGAAGCGTTTATGTCACTGGATACAAGTAATTTAAAAATAGAGTTAAATATTAGTAATGGTACAAAATATGTAGATAATATTTTATCATACCAACCGAATAAAGATAATATTATAGGCTGCCATAATTTTTACCCTAGACGTTTTACAGGCCTTTCACGTCAGCATTTCTTGGCAACCTCTAAACAGTTTAAAGCTCATCATATTCGTACAGCAGCCATGATTTCATCACAGCATGCTAAGTATGGACCTTGGGAGGAAACCGAGCATGGACTGCCCACATTAGAAGAGCATCGTCATCTGCCGGTGACTGTGCAAGTTAAGGATTTATGGCATACTGGCTTAATAGATGATTGTATTATTGGGAATATGTTCGCCTCTGAGGAAGAACTACGTGCATTAGGCCAATTAAATCGACAAAAGCTAGAGCTGAAGGTTGTACAGTCTGCTGAATCGTCTATTTTAGAGGAAACGGTACTTTTTAAAGAGCCTCATTTTAATCGTGGGGATGTTTCGGAGTATGTAATTCGTAGTACACAGTCTCGTGTTAAATATAAACAAGGTGACTTTCCTGCACATGATACCTATTCATTAAAATTAGGGGATGTTACAATAGATAATAATTTAGATGTTCGTTATAAAGGTGAGCTACAGATTGCCTTGAAGGATATGCCGAATGCTGGATCGTCAAATGTAGTAGCTAGAGTTGTTGAAGAAGAACAATTCTTACTAGCACATATTCAACCTTGGGCATCATTTGGCTTTACAAAATGATGACAAAAGAAGGGATTAAGCCATCAGGTGCTTAATCCTTTTTCTTTGACAGAAAGGAGAACAAGTATGTATGTATTAGCGATTGATGGTGGTGGAACAAAAACCTCTGCAATCATTTGTGATGAGCTAGGTAATATTTATGCCAAAGTAGTAACGACACGAAGTAATCCAACAGCAATGGATACACAGTATTTTAAGTCAACGATTCACGGTATATTACAGGATTTACAACAACAGAATCCACAAGTATTTGCTGCGATACAATGTTGTTTTGCTGGCATGGCTGGTGTAAAAGAGTTACAGGCAGAGGGGCTAGTAGAAGCAATATTGCACCAATACGTTCGGAAGACAGCGTCTGTTGTTGTTGATAATGATGCTCTAATCGCACTTTACGCAGGTACGCTTGGTAAAGCGGGGATTGTTCAAATTGCTGGGACAGGGGCTATCACAATGGGTTACGATAGTCAGCAGCACTTTTATCGAGTAGGTGGCTGGGGCTATCTTTTTGATGATGAAGGTAGTGGCTATGATTTAGGTGTTCAAGTGCTGAAGGTTGTTTTTAAAAGCTATGATGGCAGAGGAGAACCTACCGCTTTAACAGATGTTGTGTTGCATTATTTTACTGTGAACAGTGTACCACAATTAATAGAATGTATTTATGGAGAAGAGCACCCACGTACCGTGATTGCACCGTTAAGCAAATATGTTGCCGATATGGCAGAGAAGGGCGATAACGTTGCTATTAGTATACTGACGGAAGCATGTGAAAAATATTATGTAGCCATTAAAGCATGTTACACTCGCATGATGTGGGAGCAAGCGGATGTTCCTGTAGTGTTAGTGGGTGGGGTTTTTACCAATGAGGCGTATTTTCTTCCGAAATTACAGCAATTTGCAAAAGCAGATGAGCTACCATTGCAATTTATGACACTTACTTCAGAACCTATTGCAGGGGCTGCAATTGGAGCCTTTAAGCAAATGAATCTTCAGGTTGATTCGCATTTTATAGATGCATTTCAAAAAAATTATGTGCAATGGGGAAATTAGGAACTTGATTGAGGTGAAAATTCGAGTCTCTTACTGAAAAATTGCTATTAAAAAAGATGGAAATAAACTTTTTATTATTAGTTATAATTTTCACTTGATGAATATCATGATAAAATGTAATATAGGTTTGATTTTATCTTAGTATTTAACTAGGTTTACTAATAAAAATTCATAGACGGAGAGTGTAAGGATGTTACATCAATTTTCACGTAACGAGCTCGCGATAGGAACAGAGGGACTCGAGAAATTAAAAAATACAACGGTAGCCATTCTTGGTGTAGGCGGGGTTGGATCATTTGCTGCTGAGGCTTGTGCACGAAGCGGTATTGGTCGCATTATTTTGGTAGATAAGGATAATGTAGATATTACAAATGTAAATCGTCAATTAGTGGCCTATCTTTCAACGGTTGGTAAATCAAAATCAGCTGTCATGAAAGAGCGTATAGCTGATATCAATCCAGAATGTGAAGTTATTGATATGCATATGTTTTACACAGAGGAAACATTTGAGGAGTTTTTTGCGCAAGGCATAGATTATGTCATTGATGCAAGTGATACAGTGATATATAAAATTCATATTATGAAGGAATGTTTAAAGCGTAATATTCCAATTATATCTAGTATGGGTGCAGCCAATAAAATGGATCCTACACGTTTCAGAATTGCGGATATTTCTCAAACACATACAGACCCATTGGCAAAAGTAATTCGTACGAAATTACGTAAAGATGGTATTCGTAAAGGTGTAACGGTTGTGTTTTCAGATGAGAGCCCTATTGTCGTTCGTCCAGATGTGGTAGAGCATGTAGGGAAACCTGACGCAGCCATTCGAAAAGCAAAAATGCCTCCATCTTCCAATGCTTTTGTTCCTTCTGTGGCAGGTTTAATTGCTGCAAGCTGGGTTGTAAATACAATTGTAAAAGATATAAAAATAACACGTGTACAAGGCTAATAAAGTGAAACTTCGAGTGGAAATCTTGTACCTGACGCTTCGCTTTCGATACAGATAAATTCCCATTTTCGCTCCGATGAATTTTATTTTAAAACGGACGAAAAATTCTTATTTGGCATTTTTCATTATTTCGTTTGCAAAAAAGAGCTAAATTTATCGTTTTTATAGAAGTGGCTGTCTCAATTGATTTTGGAGGCGGCTTCTTTTTTGTTAAAATAGAACCGTTGTAAAAAAGGAGGCTTAATTATGAAACAAATCTATCAAATGGAATATAGGGGTTTAAATCTATTCGATGAAATCAGTACAGTGGAATTAGCGATTGATGAAGAAGGGCAAACGATACACATTTTTGATGTTGGACAGGTTGTCAGCCCTATTTTTAATTTTGATGTTTCTGCTTATGAGCTATCAGAAGGTTTTTACAAAATGGCAGATATACTTCGGCATAAACGTATATTAACAGATCAACAACCTGGTAATGAACTAACCCTAAGTGAGTGGTTAATTTCAAACAATGCCTATTTTTATATACCGAAACAAAGAATAAAAAAATATGCACAAGGAAGTATTATAGAAATTGTTGATCGGACGAAAGAACAATCATTATTTGATGATTATGTACAAAGAATATAATTTTACCAAAAAAGTTCACCTTACGTGCTCAAAATGCTATTAATTCACGAAATTGTCTTATTTTGTTCATGAACCCACTTCTTTATTTGGTTTATTGCTATAATTTGAATAATTCCAATTGGTAATAGATCAGTTTGTTCGAAATGTGCAAGACTACTTAGGGGAGTAGGAATGACGTTTTACAAACAAATGAGAACATGGGAGAGTGGAAAATGGAAATTCAAGTAATTCGTGATCATTTAGATATTGTAAAACTTCAAGAGAAAATGAATGCTATTGTGTTTGATTATTTGGATACATCAAATAACTATCCAAAGGCTATGAGACAACTAAATCCTTTATATATACAGGCTACAACATTTTATAAAGAGTATGTGGACAATAGAGCGGGTGAAATACCTAGTGCCAATACCTATTGGCATTTATTTATAGATAGTTGTGCAAAGCTGTGCTATTTTTTAGCGGCGTCAACCTATTATTCATCCAATGAATTACAACAAACGCCTAAAAAAGTAGAACGCTTATTAAAAATTGCTGCTATTTCTTTACCTAATATTGAACAGGAAGAGAATGAACAATTATTATCCGCAATTTTTGCCCTTTATAGTGAAATCGTAGAGGATGAAGAGAAAATAACATTACTACGCAATGAAGTACTTACACAAAAAGGTGCAGTAAAGCAATGTTTACAACAATTTAAACAATTTGTTGATCAAGAAATCACAGAATAAGTTTTACTATGATTTCTCATCATTTTTGAAAATAGAATAACAAACTAGAATCTGCATACTTTCTGAGGTTAAGCCTTAATTCCTAACATTATTAGGAGTTGGAGTTAACATTCTCCTAAAGTTTCGCAGATTCTTTTTTTTGTGAAAAAAATGTCGTGGAAAGTTTCTAGTAATAGTATCGAAATTTTATTATAAAGTAGTAAAAAAAGGACTTTTTTCTTAAAAGGTATTTATAGGTTTTTGTCGAAATATAGTTTAAAACAAAGGAAACGTATGAGGAATGTTTCTTATCGCTGTAAGAATTTAAAGGGAGGGAGCAAGGCAATGTTAGTATATGGTATCGAAATAGATTTGACGAACTTGGAAAAACCACTTTTATTAGTAACTGAGGATGAGGAGCTATTATTTCAACGCCTTATACAACCAACACTTGAAAATGAACTTATCCAATGTCAATTAGCTCTCTCTACAAGGAAATCTATCTCATTAGTGAGGGATCTTTGGTTGTCCATGTATAAGGATCGAGAAAAATTATATATCAACAGTGGAGATGCGATGCTGTACCCAATCCGTTTAATTTTATTCGAGCTGATGACACAAGCAGAATACTTTAAACGCTTGGCAAAAAAATCTCTTGGTGATGAATGTCTGTCACTCATTTATGCCGTTCTCCTTTTACAATTTGTCTTGCAGTGGATAAAGGAAAGATTTAGTGAGAACAGGGAGGTATATGAGGCGTTAAAATTATTATACAGAGCTACTGAAGAATATTTGGATGATGAGCAAACCACTTTATCCAGGGAACAATCGATTGCTCAAGCAATTGCTGTGAAAGCAATTCGCTTTGAAGTACGAGAAAACTCCCAGGAGTTTGCCAGTCTACTCTATCAAACCAACAATTTAATTAATTATTTACATGATAAAGTGAATGAGGGGGGAGAGACGAATATCTTACCATCTTTAAAAGATGTGGCAGAACTATTAAATCTTTTTTACAGTGAGCGCTACACAACGAATAATGCTAGCTTTACAGGATGATTGCTCAAGCATTCTGTCGTAAATAAGCTAAGGTACTTCTTGCTCCTTTAGAAGTGCCCTAGCTTTGGAAGATATCATTTTTTATCCTTATGAAAAGATTTAAGCTTTTCGTAGATACCTGCCATTCGTTTCTCTTCACCTGCAATGACAGGTTTGTAAAATTCTGTACCTACAAGCTCGTTAGGTAAATATTGCTGATCTACCCAGCCACCAAATGTTCCAATTGGGTTGTTATGGGGATATTGATAGCCTACATGACCTAAATCTTTCGCCCCTTCATAATGAGCATCACGTAAATGGAGTGGAATATCACCTGTTTTTCCCTCATGTATGCTGGCTATTGCTGCATCGATAGCTACAATAGCGGAATTCGATTTAGAGGCTAGACACATTTCAATTACAGCACTAGCAAGGGGAATCCGAGCCTCTGGTAAGCCTAAGCGCTCAGCTGCTTGGACAGCTGCAAGCATATGGGGTCCAACATCGGGATTAGCTAGACCTATATCCTCATAGGCCATTACAAGTAAACGTCTACTAACAGCTACTAAATCGCCTGTTTCTAGTAAGTGGGCTAAATAATATAACGCTGCATTTGTATCACTTCCGCGTACAGATTTTTGCAACGCCGATAGCAAATTATAAAAATGAGACCCTTTTTTGTCTCCATAAACGCCGATTCTTCCAATAAGATGTTGAATAACATGGTCGCTTGCGATGGTTTCACCGTTCACCTCATCACTTGCATAATAAATCGATTCAAGCAAAGTCAGGGCTTTCCGTGCATCACCATTAGCAGCTCCAGCAATTTGATTGATCTGTTCATCTGTTAAAACAAGATGATGTTTGCCTAATCCTCGTTTTTCATCAGAGAGTGCATTTTTAATAAGTTCAATAAGATTTTCTTTCGTCAGACGTTTTAGCTGATATATTTCGCCACAACGAGATCGGATTGCCGGGTTTACATCATGGTACGGATTTTCAGTTGTTGCCCCAATTAGCACAATAGAGCCATTTTCAACATGGGGTAGCAAAGTATCTTGCTGTAATTTATTGAAGCGATGAATTTCATCCAAAAAAAGTAGGACTTTCCCTGAGATTCGCGCTTCCTGTACAATATCCTCAACGTCCTTTTTACCTGCACGTGTAGCATTAAGTGCGAAAAAGGGGAGCTTCGAGCTTCCTGCTATGGCATTCGCAATCGACGTTTTACCAATACCTGGTTCCCCGTACAGTAGCATAGAAGGAACATGTTCATTTTGAATCATTTTATAAAGAGCGGTATTAGGACCGATAAAATCTTTGTGTCCAACAATTTCATCAAGGGTTAAAGGACGCATGCGATACGCGAGTGGTTCATTTTGCAAAAAAATTTCTCCTTTCAACAGTTTTCAATGATTGTTGATTTGCCAAATGTTTTTTACGCTAATTAATGAAGCGTTAATTGGAATTTGCCTAACAATATTAAGGCGCAACTAATAGTATATCATAACCTTCTAAGAGTATTTCCGAGTTCTTCAAGAGGAGATTATGATATACTGTTGATAGTATTTTTGACTAGACTAATTGAGGGTGATAAAATGAAAATTTCTACTAAGGGCCGTTACGGGCTAACGATTATGATTGAATTAGCAAAGCATTATGGAGAAGGTCCCATTCCACTACGTAAAATTGCCGCAGAAAAGGAGTTATCTGAGGCATACTTAGAGCAATTAGTATCGCCACTACGAAATTCAGGCTTAGTAAAAAGTGTACGCGGTGCATATGGTGGGTATATGCTAGCGAATCCACCAAGTGAGATTTCGGCTGCTAATGTTATTAGTGTATTAGAAGGTCCAATTCAACCAGTAGAGGGCATCGAAAATGAAGAAGCACCTCAGAGAGAGTTATGGTTACGTATTCGCGATGCTGTGAAAAATGTATTGGATACAACGACAATTGAAGATTTAGCACAATATACTGAGGATAATTCAGTGGAAGGCTATATGTTCTATATTTAAAATGTTTAGGCTAAAGTTCCGCCTCCTACCCGTATTTGGGGTAAGAGATATGGCTTTGGCGCTTATCGTACAAAGGAGTTTTCAACATGAATTCATATATTTATCTCGATCATGCGGCGACATCACCTATGAATGACAAGGTGATCAACGCTATGACTACGGCAATGCAAAATGTGTTTGGAAATGCATCAAGTATTCATGGAGCAGGTCGAGAAGCGCGCAAATATTTAGATGATGCACGTGAAATATTAGCCAAATCAATTGGTGCTCAACCTGGGGAAATTATTTTAACAAGTGGCGGAACAGAGGCGGATAACACAGCTATATTGGGAACCGTTTATGCCCGTTCTAGTGAAGGGAAACACATAATTACTACACAAGTTGAACATCACGCAGTGTTGCATACTTGTGAAAAGCTTGAGCGAGATGGCTTTGATGTAACATATCTACCGGTTGATGAAAAGGGTCGTGTTTCTGTAGAAGACGTGAGAAATGCATTACGTGAGGATACGATTTTAGTAACGATTATGTACGGCAATAACGAAGTTGGAACGATTCAACCAATTGCTGAAATTGGTGTCTTGTTACGTGAACATAAAGCTACTTTCCATACGGATGCAGTGCAGGCGTATGGTTTAGAGACTATTAATGTTGCTGATTTACATGTCGATTTACTAAGTGTTTCCGCTCATAAAATTAACGGTCCAAAGGGAATTGGATTCCTTTACCAAAGAACAGGAACACCGCTCTCTAGTTATGCACTAGGAGGCTCTCAGGAGAAAAAACGTCGTGCAGGTACTGAAAATATACCTGCAGTTATTGGTTTTGCGACGGCTGTGCAAAATGCATATGACTTGCGCGAAGAGAAGCGTGCATTATATAGTCGTTTTACGCAAATGATGCTTGATGTTTTTACGCAAGAAAAGCTAGTATTTCATGTGAACGGTGATTTAGAAAATACGCTTCCACACGTGTTAAATGTAAGTTTTTCTGGTATGGACGTAGAGTCATTTCTTGTGAATCTTGATATGGCAGGCATTTGTGCATCGAGTGGTTCTGCCTGCACAGCGGGCTCCATTGATCCATCTCATGTGTTAGTGGCCATGTTTGGAAAAGGGGCAGAGGAATTACGTAACTCGATCCGCTTTAGCTTCGGTCAAGGTTTAACAGAAACTGACGTGCGACATGCAGCTGAAAAAACAGCAGCAATTGTGAAAAGACTAGCGAAATAATGAACAACTAACTTGTTCTAATGGAATTTGATGAAAAGAAAAGGTGACCACAATGAAAGAAACACGTGATCCCTCACAAATTCGTGTTGTTATAGGCATGTCAGGTGGGGTAGATTCTTCGGTTGCTGCATATATGTTGAAACAACAGGGGTATGAAGTAATCGGGATATTTATGAAAAACTGGGATGATACAGACGAAAATGGCGTTTGTACAGCTACAGAAGACTATGAAGATGTGATTAAAGTATGTAACCAAATTGGGATTCCGTACTATGCAGTAAATTTTGAAAAACAATATTGGGATAAGGTATTCACATACTTTTTAGAAGAATATAAAGCAGGGCGCACGCCAAACCCTGATGTTATGTGTAATAAGGAAATAAAATTTAAAGCCTTTTTAGAGCATGCGATGGATCTTGGGGCTGATTATGTAGCAACAGGTCACTATGCTCGAATTGACCGTAGTGATGATGGCGATGTTAAAATGCTACGTGGTTTAGATGAAAATAAAGATCAAACATATTTCTTAAACCAATTATCACAAGAACAATTGTCTCATGTTATGTTCCCAATCGGACATATTGAGAAAAAGAAAGTACGTAAAATTGCAGAGGAGGCTGGATTAGCTACGGCTAAGAAAAAGGATTCGACAGGAATTTGCTTTATTGGAGAGCGTAATTTCAAAGAATTCTTAAGTCAATTTTTACCAGCTAGACCAGGTAAGATGGAGACTATGGATGGTGTCGTAATGGGTCAGCATGACGGATTGATGTACTATACACTTGGTCAACGTCATGGTCTTGGAATTGGTGGAGACGGTGAGCCTTGGTTCGTTCTAGGAAAAGATTTGGAGCGCAATGTACTACTTGTTGGGCAAGGCTTCGATAACGATTTCCTATACTCTACTTCACTGACTGCTGTGAACATGAACTATACTTCGACAAAAAAATTGCCCGGGAAATTTTCATGCACAGCAAAATTCCGCTATCGTCAAACGGATACACCTGTGGAAGTAGAAATTTTAGAGGATGGACGTACACATATTACGTTTGCTGAACCAGTTCGTGCGATTACACCTGGACAAGCTGTTGTATTATATGATGGTGAAGAATGTTTTGGTGGCGGTACAATTGATGAAGTCTTTAAAAATGATGAACAACTAACATATGTAGGATAATTTGCGAAAAGACTGCTGAAACCACCTTTCAAGAGGCAGCAGTCTTTCGCTACATAGAGGTGAAGATAACAATGGATTTTAACGAGCAAGGCATTCAAGCATTTCAAGAAAAACGCTATGAAGATGCTGCACAACTTTTTACGCAAGCAATTGAAGCAGAACCAGAGAATGTAATTGGTTATGTAAATTTTGGTAATCTATTAGCGGTCTTAGACGATATTGAACGAGCAGAGCGATTCTTTCAAAAGGCGCTTACGGTTGATGAAACAGCAGCAACTGCTTATTACGGCTTGGCAAATTTGTATTATAATTCGGAACGATATGCGGAAGCAGTAAAGCTTTATGAGCAGGCGCTTAAGCATAATATTGAAGGTGCAGATGTATTTTATATGATGGGCAAGTGCTTTGAACGAATGGAAAATCCGAAGCTTGCACTTCCATATTTACAACGTGCAGCAGAGCTTGCACCAGAGGATACACAAATTCGACTTGCCTATGCAATTGTGCTTTGTGCTCTAGAAATGTTTGAAGCGGGTAAAAAGGAATTAGATTACCTAATCGAACAAGATTGGAATAATGCAGATGCGCATTATAATTTAGGTGTATTGTATGCAGTATCCACTGAACAAACAGAAGATGCTATGTACCACTTAAAACAAGCCTTTACTCTCCAGCCCGAATATGATCAAGCGCGTTATATTTACGATATGATTGCACAACGATTTAACTAAAACATAAATTTAATAGCTCTGAAACACTGAAAGGATGCCAAAATTATATTGGCATCCTTTTCTATGTGCGCCCGGCATGCGTATGAACTATAGGGTGCAAGTCCCGAACCCCGAAGACAGAAGTAGAGGTTAGCCAAGAGCAAGGGTGTCCGTGGTG
>NZ_JBIWDH010000048.1:0-28444 GCF_044761885.1 Lysinibacillus sp. NPDC097231
AGCTTTTCGAGCGTTTTTTGATTTCTCTTGTAAAAATTCTTTAGGCGTTTTTTGGTTGTAACGGGCTTTTGTATGTGTGGCATCCACAATAATCGTTTGACTGTTGATGATTTTTTTCTCCAATGCGATCTCAACTGTTTTCCCAATGAGCATGTCTAATAAGCTTACGTCTTGAAGACGAAGCCGACGAAATTTTGTAAGCGAACTTGAATCAATAACTGGATCTTCTGGCGCCATATCCAAGAAATATTTGAATGACATATCATACTTTGAACGCTCTACAAGGTCGACGTCTGATACATCATAAATTGCTTTTAATAATAAGTACTTAAACATACGAATTGGAGGAATGGCATTACGTCCATTGTCTAAACAATATTTTGTTTTTAACTCTTCTAAAATGAATGAAAAATCAACAAGTTCATTGATTTGGCGAAGTATATTATCTTTTGGCACAACAATATCGTAGATCGCCATATATGGACTTAAATGAAGGGTTTCTTGATTTGAAATCATCGGGGGCACCACCTGCACATTAATTCTTTTATTATAAAGGAAAGCGTGACTAAAATAATAGTGTGATGCATTGCGTTGTTTGGAGAAGCATCGCTCGACTCCTGCGGGAAAGCGAGACAGACGAGACCCCGCACGAAGCGAAGCGTAGGAGGAGGCTCGGCGCTCGCCCGCGGAAAGCGAGCGGAATGCTTCGGAAAACAACAGTAGCGTCACAGTGCCAAATGAAAAAAGCGAGATATATTCAACGATTTACTCGTTAAATACCTCGCAATGTGAGAAGATATGGACTTTTTCAGTGCCCTCAACATTTAGGCCACTCTTTTTTCATTTAGTTGAGTTTTTCAATAAAAACAACCTTTAAATAATTGAATTCAGGATATTCTCGTGGTACGCGGAAATCCTTCGGCAAGCTGTACTCCTCAACAATTTTATAGCGTGTATTTGTTTCTTTAAATGCTTGGTCAATAAAGCTCTTGAACTTTTTCATACCAAAACTTGCATTGTTTGTTGAAGCAACAATGACACCGTTTTTCTCCGTAATGGCAATCGTATCTTTCAGTAATTTAGGATAGTCTTTCGCCGTTGAGAATGTTATTTGCTTTGTTCGTGCAAAGCTCGGAGGATCTAATACGACAAGGTCAAATTTTAAATTGTGACGCTGTGCATATTTGAAATAATGAAAGACATCCATTACTTTAATGTCCTGCGTTTCATAGTCGATCTGATTAACACTAAATTGTTCAATTGTTTTAGCAAGACTACGTTTCGCTACATCTACACTTGTTGTTTTGATGGCTCCACCAAGTGCCGCAGCGACAGAAAATGCCCCAGTATAGGAGAAAGTATTCAGCATATTTTTACGATCTGCATAGCGTTCACGAATGGCAAGTCTGACATCACGTTGATCGAGGAAAATACCTGTCATTGCGCCGTCGTTTAAATTGACCGCGTAATTCATACCATTTTCCGTAACGATGATTGGAAACTCGCCAGGCGTACCCATGACGAAATCGTCCTGTTCAATATATTGACCTTTACTATCGAAACGTTTTTTCTCATAAATGGCTTTGTAGTTTACTGTCTCTGCTAGAGCTTCATATACCATTTCTTTAAATGAATAAATGCCCGCACTGTACCAGCTCACCATAAAGTAAGAGTCGAAAAAGTCGATTGTTAGACCGCCGACGCCATCACCCTCACCGTTAAAGATACGAAAAGCTGTTGTGTCAGGATTGTTGAAAAATGCTTGTCGATTTTCAAGAGCCTTTTTAATTTTTTTACTAAAAAAAGCTTTGTCAATTTTTTCATTAGCATCGGTTGTAAGTACCCAACCAATCCCTTTGTTTTGTAAGCCATAATAACCTGTACCGATGAAACGATTATGACTATCCTGTAGTCTTAATAGGGCACCTTCCTCTTTTGGAAGCTGATGTGCATCAATGGCATCTTTTGAAATGAGTGGGTAGCCTTTTTTTAATTGATCGGCATATGGGTTTTTAATTTGTAAAGCAATTGTTTGTGTCATGTTGTCATCCTTTAAAAAAACATTTTGCTCTATTATCGCACTATTTTAGGGTGATAGACAAACTTATTTCACGAACTTGGCTATTTTTTCAACTGTGTCAACGGTTGCGTCTTCAAAAAAATTCATTTTACTAAAGTAGCTATGGATTAATCCAGGCATGTTTACATGTTCAACTGATACACCGGCATCTGCAAGCTTATGCGCATAAGCAAGGCCTTCATCATAAAGGACATCTGCCTCTGCTGCAATAATTAGTGTTTTGGGTAAAACACTGACATCAGCAATTTGAAGAGGTGAAACTAGTGGGTTCAGATAATTTTCTTCATCTGTGTAATGTCCTGCAAACCATTGCATACCTTGTTTGTCTAAGCCATAATGTTTTCCATACGTCTTGTAGGATGCCGTTGTAAAATCAACATTGACTACAGGATAAATAAGTGCCTGCGCTTTAATCTTTGGCCCATTTAATGTGGCAGCTAAGTAGGCGACAACCGTTGCTAAGTTTCCACCTGCGCTATCACCAGCTACAGTTAGTTCCGCTGCATTCCCACCAAAATCTTGGATGTGTTCGTAAACCCAAACTAAGGCATCGTAAGCATCATAAAGTGGGGTAGGAAATGGGTATTCTGGAGCTAGGCGATAATCAACGGAGACAACAATTGCTGGAGCTCTCTCTGCTAATAGTTGGCATCCTGCATCCGTAGACTCCACATTTCCAAATACCCATCCACCTCCATGATAATAAACAATAACAGGTAGTATTTGGTCAGAAACCGGTCTATAAATACGTATATTAATTTGAGCACCATCACGCACTGTAATTTTTCTATCCTCAATTGCCGCAAGCTGTGGTCGATGAGGTGGTATCCATTTTGGTACTGTGCGTATTGCTCTTGCTTCCTGCGGAGTTACATCATAATATTGAATCGGAGAATCACAGGCTTGAATATAACGTTCCGCTTCTTTTGTTAATGTAGTCATCTTCATCAGTCCTTTTTATATAGTCAGTAATATCATTATAAACTATTCATATAAATTTACTAGGATTTAGCATCGAAAAAGAAAATTATTTGATTTTTAAGTAGAAATAATCCGGTTGTAAAGTAAAAATATGTTTATAATAAAATGAACGATTTAATTTGGAGGGACACTATGATTTCTTTAATTGTGGCACATGATACTAATTATGTGATTGGATATGAGAAGGGCATGCCGTGGCATTTGCCTGGAGATTTACAATATTTTAAGAACAAAACGATGAGCAAGCCAATGATTATGGGACGTAAGACATTCGAATCGATTGGTAGACCTCTACCGGGCCGACGCAATATTGTCATTACTCGTGACGAAAACTATCATGCGGATGGGATTGAAGTGGTGACAAGCCTAGAAAGCGCCCTCGACCTTGCTGGGGATGTTCCAGAAATAATGATTATTGGCGGCGAGCAAATTTTCCGCTTATCCATGGATATCGCAGATCGCCTGTACATTACAAAAATCAATCATTCGTTTAAGGGAGATACCTATTTTCCAAAATATGAAGAGGATTTTGTACAAGTATCCTCCGAAGAACCAGAAACTGCACCAGAGGGCTACACATTCCAGTATCAGATTTTTGAGCGTAAATAAACAGGCCTACATGACGGTTGTACGTGCATCTTAGTTCTCAAAATGTTAATAGGATTATTGATATACCAACGTTTGTTAAGGTTTTTTGGTTTAAATCAACTTGAACCTTCCAAAGAACTTAACAAATTTTAAGCACCGGCATCTTGCTGGTGCATTTTTTATACACTTTTATTATAGTGTAAAAACCCTTTCCTTAATTTTCAATAATATTATATCGGTTTGTTGAAGGAACAATCTTTTGTAGTGTTTGAACATCTCTGTTCATCAAACTTACTATAGTAATAAGGTGTGTACTTATATATAATGGACTGGGAGAATTATACTATCGAAAGTAGGCGAAAGATTGAGATGAGTAAAAAGTTGTTTTTGATGTCCTTGACAATGGCTGTTGCTTTACCCGTAATAGTAGCGCCCGTACAAGCCCAAGAAGTTAAGACAGAAGTTTCTCAAGATTTTAAAGACGTATCGAAAAATCACTCTGCGTATACAGAAATCATGACAATGCGTGACCAAGGTATTATCAACGGCTACGAGGACAAAACGTTCCGACCAACGCAAGCAATCAGCCGTTTGCATACAGCGGCACTTTTTGTACGATCACTTGACTTATCACCTGTAAGAATGGGTAAAGAATTCAAAGATGTACCGAAATCGAACCCGTATTACAACGATGTACAAACGGTATACCGCGCTGGTATCTTTGACGGTAATTCGGATGGCACATTCGGCGTAAACGATAACTTAACACGCGCAGAAATGGCGAAAGTATTAGTTAATGCGTTTGGGTTAGACATCCAAAAAGGTTACATCTTTAAAGATGTATATGAAAACAACTGGGCAAAAGACTACATTACAACGCTGTATATGCACGGAATTACAGTCGGTGATGGTAACGGTAAATTCAATCCGAACGCAGCCGTATCTCGCGCAGACTACTCAGTATTCTTATATCGAGCGTTGAATCCAGATAAAGCACCGAAACCAGAGAAGCCATTGCAACCAAAACCGCCGGCGCCTGGAAAGCCGACACCGCCAAAACCACCAGTTGAAAAGCCTGGTGGCGGTAGTACTACTAATCCGGAACCGTCAAACGAACATAACCCATTCCCAAGCACTGAATCGGTGAAAATACCTGTCGGTTGGACAACGGATAAATTGAAAGAACACGACGCTAAAGCGATTGATACGGTGTTTAAAAATGCACCGAAAGTTGGCTCGGGCATGTCGTTCGGGATAAGCAAAATAAACATCGCGTCTTTCAATGACCCTGTGTACTTATCAAATCTCGGGAAGGGACTAGAAGTGATTGAATCGAGCATGACGGTTCAAGAATGGGTTGACGCCGCAAATCAAGTCATCAAATCAGGCGATATTTATATTGCGCCAGATTATTCATTCGCGCTTTATGCAAGTTATGGGTCATATATGGGCGAAAAGTATGTAAAAATTCATTTCGCACATTAATGGCTCGAACAATTAAATAAAACCTTTATCAAGCAGAGAGGTTTCTCTTTTTTAGAAATTCTAGCAAATAAGGTCTATATTTAATGTTGTATAAAATAAAAGAATTCAACTACCATCTATCGAAATTTTGGTTCAAATCGTATCAATTTTTATACAGATTCATACCGTTATATCAATTCAATTTATAATTCTATTATTTAATGATAAAAATGGATTTGAATGGATTAGATATACTTAAAATTTACAAGTGTATTTCTCAAAATTAATCAAATCCTTATTATATCAACGTTTTTAGATGTTTTTTGGTGTGATAAAGAATTTAACAGGTTTAAAAGCATCGGCATTTGCTGATGCTTTCTTTTGTATGCTTTGAAAACCCCTACTGTGCAGGGGGTTATGGATATTTATGTTAAAATAATCTGAGGAGGTTAGTGAAATGATTAATGAGTTAAAAAGTATAGTAAAAAATTCAACTGAAGAAGAAGTAAAATCACTTTTATATCAAATATTTTTGCAAATCCAAACTACTGAAGAAATAGAACAATATACAGAGAAACAGCTAGTTTTAGACATGAAGAAGACTTATAAAAATTATTTAAAATACAAAAGAAATCAAGCCATTACTCATATAAATAAACAGTACAAGGCTGCTCATATTGTATTTAGTGATTCACCTGCAGGGAGTTTAAAAATAGTATTAAATGAGCTTGGATTGCAAGAGGAAGAAAAGGTTATTAAGTTTTTAGATATTTTTTCTATCGGACCAATTTGGCAATTACATGAACAGACGGGTCTTAACAACCGGTATGAATGGTTAATGAAACATATCAATATTGATGATGAAGTTTTAGACAGCTATCAAGAAAAATTTAATATTTCAATTTCAGAGATTAACGGAATTCCAAATGATACCCCAATCATCATTTGGATTGGAGAAAATGCGCATGAACAAACCGCTTTAAGATTTGTTTTATATTTATTAAAAGAAAAAACAAACGATATTTTCGTCATTAATTCGACTGTAAAATATAAAATTCAATTCGGTATTCCTGAAACGGACTTTTTCCCACTACACACGGGTGAAATTTCACCCGATAAATTAAGATTGATCTATGAAAAAAATAGAAATAGCAATGTATTAACTCAAAATGAACGTAAAAATTTTGAACGGGAGTGGGAGCAGTTATCTACTCAACAGGAAGTTTTAAGGGTATGGAAGAATGAGATAATAATGAATGTCAATGAATCCTATTACGATGATTATATAATAAAAACAGCCAAGAAATTACATATGGAATCAAACAACGATGATTTTATAAAATCAGCCAGACTAATTGGCGAAGTGATGGGACATTTAAATCAATATATTGGCGACCAGTTTTTGGAGTATAGAGTAAGACATTTAATTGTGAATGGCATATTTGACATAGAAGGTGTTCCGAAAGCAATGAGATATTATAGTATTAAAGTTCGGTAATTCTTCTTTAACTGTGGGGGGCTAATCCAAGAAGGATTCAATGCTCTTTTAATTGAAGTTATTAAACTAAAGTCGCAGTTTAGTTGAAGAAGCAGGTAATAATTCCTTCGTGTCGAATAATAACGATTATATAAATTGCTGATATTTATAAAATAAGAGATTTCTTCAAACAAAAATGACCTTAACGTTTCAAATAAATCGGCTTCTTTCACATATTCTTCGTTACTGTACAAAATATTTCAATTAAAACCATTCGATACTATACTTCTGCCTTTTTTTGAATGTATGATAAGTATTTTCTAATAAAGGTTGTAGCTTTAGAAGATAATTTAGGTAGTTTTTAAATGATAAATTTCATATAAATAGAAAAAGGAACTTGAGAAAAGAGTCTATACTCCTTTCTTGAGTTCCTTTTTGATGCGATAAACGCTCAAGCTTTATACAATAAATAAATATTCTCAATCCGCAATTATTTTTTTCCTTTATTTTGATTTGAATAGGAAATATGCTGCTAAAAATACTGCAGATACGTTAATTACAAGTGCAACATTATTTAAAAAATCATTTATCCGTGAAAACACAATAATCAATGATGTTACTGCGACAAATAATGGAATTGTCATGTTTATATTTGTGACTAGTTGTTGCTTGTGAAAATGTCTTAGTAACAAATAAATAACTATTAAAATTGGTGCAGTAAGGTACTCCTAAATATCCCCATGCATCTTCAATAAACCAGGGGGAAAAGCGCATACGTGAAGTAAAGATAAATAGATTTAGTATGATAGTTCCTACTAATATACTGTTTAATATAATGACTTTCTTATTTTTCTCTATTGTAATTTCTCCTTTAAAATTTAATTCAATTACAGTTTTCTTAGTTCACTTTATGTAAAAAGGTAATGTATTGGGTAATGTTTACAAAAGGTAACTTATAGTTGCTTATGTCTCAGAGTGTGTGAATTAATGTAAAAAGCTTTTCCGCCCTTGACTGACTGGCTCGATATTTTACGATTGCGAAGACAAAGGGAAAAATAAGAGCGCAGCGACGCAATTTCCCTAGTGCTCCTAATCGAAGAAGAAAGTTAAATAAGAGGGGTAAAGGGTGCATACCTTCAATAAGAAATAGCACCCTTTCTTATTGAACTAATGGGGGAGTTTAGTTGAACAAGGAGGTAATACCTATGCTGTTTTAAACATAGCTTAGTATGAGATAGACATTTAACCTAAAATGCGGGATTATGAGATGTTATTGATCAAAAAGCCAATATTACCTATCAAAGTCTTTTATAATCAAGGGAGTGGTTTGTACTGAAACCTTTAACAGAATCAAAAAGTACTTCAAGAAATCTAAAAGAGATTTTAAAATCTCATCCATTAACTTCATTCTTTGTTATGGCATATTTATTTTCGTGGATTGTATTAATTCCATTTATCTTATCTCAATGGAATATCATCCCCAAAGCTAAAATTTTCGATGTTTTCTTTGGACTCAATGCTTTCGTTGGTCCTATGTTAGCTACATATATTATGATTCGAACTCTCGAAGGAAAAGGAGCTTGGAGAGTTTTTACAAAAGGAATATGGAAACTTAAAGTGGGTTTAAAATGGTACTTCTTTGCACTTATCGTCATTCCTACTGTGGTATATTTGGGATTTGTAATGTTAAACGGAGGAATTCCAACTTCTAAAGGGCTTACAACGCAATTTTACGCAGCATACCCGATTTATCTTGTTGTAGTCTTCTTCTTTGGTGGCCCGTTTCCAGAAGAAATCGGTTGGCGTGGTTTTGCTTTACCTCGAATGCAATCTAAGTTTGGATCATTAAAAGCAACGCTATTGCTCGGAATTCTTTGGGCATTTTGGCATTTACCCCATTTTTTAACCGCAGCACAAAGAGGTGGTCCGGGTTCAAACATTTCTCTTCTTTATTATGATTTACCTATTTTTATTGTGCTATGCCTAGCTGCTTCCATCATTTTAACTTGGGTGTTCAACTCCAAACAAGGAAATTTGTTTATTGTTATGCTGGTTCACGCTAGTTTGAATACTTTTAGTTTTATACAACCTCATTTTACTAACCCTGCTTTGAAAGAATCTGATTTATCTGTTTGTCTAGGATTAGGTGTTTTGGCTTTGATAATTCTGATTTTTACAAAGGGGAAATTGGGATATAAGCAATCTTCTCCTGAGGTGTAATTAGGTAATCAAGAAAATCTTAAACAAACGAGCGCAATTGTTGAATAAACTTTACTTTTCTTCTTCAACTGAGTGCTTTACTTGAAGATCATTGAGTTGCATATGTAGCTTTTTTTCTTATTGAATTAACGGGCAGGTTAGTCCAACGATTGCCCTGGCCACTTTTCCTTTCGGGATGAATAATACATTTAATAAGCTATGAACCAAAGTGAGAAGAGTTTATGATTTGAAAAAATACTACTTACTTGGGAAGTAGTAGTGGTATTTAACTAATAACAATCATTTTGATTCAAGTTGGTTCAAATTATGTAACTGGATTTTAAAGCATCAGTAACTAGCTGGTGCTTTTTTGGCATGAAGTCAAGATAGAAGCTTTGGATTGGTTGAATGTTGATGTGGCCTAAACGTTTTGATATATAAGCAATATTACACGCTCAACAATGGTAAAAAATATAGAGCTAGATTTATATCTATAATGGAAAATAATTTTCCCTTTACAGGTATATATTTGAAGTGCTATTATCTAAACATACCGACGGTCAGTATAATTAATTTTGTTATAAATATCTATCAAGGATTTCCTTTCTTTAACTTAGCGATGTGCTAAATAGTTAAATCGTTACCAAAAGTATGATTTTTATTCTTTTAAAGATTAGGAGGTGAGTAATGATGAAAGAAAGTATTCCACTATTTCGTATGGCAAAAAAATATCTAAATCCAAGTGAAAAAGTTGCGTATAAAACTACTGCACCTTCAATTTTAACTGGTGCAGCACTTGTGGTCGCAGGTATGGCGATAGGATCGAAAAAAACAATGGTTGTAGGAGCTTTAATAGGTGCGGGGAATTATTTATTTTTAAAATATAGAGCTGGAAAATAGCACCCTTTCCATGATTGATGTAGAGATAGAGGACAACAGATCAAAGTGAAAGGAGTGGATGGATTGTCAACAGTGATTACAGTAGATCATGTAAGTAAAACGATAGATCAAAAAGACATTATTAAAGATGTATCGCTTAGTGTTGATAAAGGAGAAATTTTAGGTATCTTAGGCAGAAATGGTGCAGGAAAAACTTCTTTAATGAAAGCCTTGCTAAATATTGTTTCTCCTAGTGAGGGAACAATTCAATTATTAGGCAGCGCAGTTACTAATAAGGACAATAGTATATTAGGAGAAATCGGTTGTTTAATTGAAACACCAGTATTTTACAATCAACTGACAGCAAGAGAAAATTTAGAAATTCATTGTTTGTATATTGATGAAAAATATTGTGAGAATATCTCTGATACCTTGGCCTTGCTCTGCTTAGGGGATAAAGAATATGAACGAGTTTCAAGCTTTTCGTTAGGAATGAAACAACGTTTAGGCATTGCCAGAGCAATTGTTACAAAACCAAAGATTTTAGTTTTGGATGAACCCATCAATGGCTTGGATCCGATTGGGATGATCGATGTTAGAAATATTCTTTTAAAGATGAATCAAGAAGAGCGTACAACTATTTTAATTTCGAGCCATATTATCACTGAGCTTAGTCAAATTGCCAGTCGCATTATCATAATGGAAGAAGGCAAGCTCATTCGATCTTTGGAAAAAGATGAGATGGAATCTGAAGAACGAAGCTTAGAAAAAACATTCCTAGATATTATTCAAAGCTATTCATATCATTGATGATTACGATTATAGGCAGTGTGCTGATGGGCTTGATTCCTTTATTTTTCGGTATGATCAATAAATCAGTGATTGTTACAGTAATAACTTCTATATTGATCATGTGTGTGGTTACATCTTCAGCAGCTGGACCAGGCGGGATTTTCTCCAAGAGCTCTGCAGCGATTGTTCTCGGGATATTAGGTTTGATTGCCGGAAAAGCAACATTTACTAGACTTGAAAAAGAAGATTTTAAATTAAAATAAAAAATTGCAAAAAATGAAAGGAGTAAAAAAATGAAACAAATGATGTCAATGATGCCAAAAATGAATAAAGAAATGATATTGATGGGCAATTATGTTTTTGCAGTAGTAGGGATAGTAATGGTTATTGTGGGATTGGTTATCTATCTTTTCACTAGAAAGAAAAGAGAAAGAAAAATAGTAAAATATACAGGCTTGGGGTTTATGGTCTTCGGATTTTTATCACTATTGAACAACGTCATCCAATACCTTATTTTCCGATAAAAGCTTAGCAAGAGTTTCCTGTTAACGATACGATGTTAAGATGAGATTTAGAGTATAATAGGAAGAGTACATAGAAAATGAAGGAGGAGAGCATGTGTCTAGAAATAAGCACCCAGAAGTAACAATCGAGAAGATTCTGACTATCTCTGAAAAGTTGTTTCAAACAAAAGGGTATGACAAAACGACGATTCATGACATTATCAGAGAACTTGAAATGTCTAAAGGTGTAATCTATTATCATTTTACCTCGAAAGAAGAAATCTTGGACGCTGTTATACAAAAACAATTTAAAGCATCTCATAATAACTTGATCGAAATGGTCAATCAAATTGAAGCTGCTAATGCTAAAGAAAAATTAACTAAATTGATGGAACAAATGGCTTCCGGAAGTAAAATTCACGGCATTCAAGAAGTAATGGTAAATCAAGCAAAAAATCCTCAGTTTGTTATTTCAGGTATGCAAGTAGCGGTTCAACAAGAAGCTCCGTTTTTTGCTGAAATTATTAAAGAAGGGATCGAAGACGGGTCGTTACATACAGAGTTTCCTGAAGAATGTGCAGAAACGTTTTTACTACTAATTGATTTGTGGTGCAGCCCATTATTGTTTCATGCGAGTCTAGAAGAAGTAAAGAAGCGACTAAAATTTTTACAATATAACATGAAAACTTTAGGAGTGGATATTGTTAGCGACCAATTAATTAACGATATTATAGGGTTTTACCAAGAGATACATGAGGAAAATGAGCTACCAAAATAATCATTGGTTTGAAAAAGAAATCCATATTTCCTTTTGTTCATGATAATCCTTTAACAGATTGGCATTGCTACTGGTATTCTTAAAAACTTCAAGTGATACGTTTTTCTAAATTTACTAATCGGCACATCTAGATCAACTTTCCCAAGCCCTTTCCCATTTGTATGGGAGAGGGCTTTTTATGTTTTTCATAAAATCTTCGACTGAATGGTGAACTATTTATCTTTCGCAATTTTACACTTCTATAAACAAATCATCAAAATGTTTGTGCCTATATCATGAAAAACGTTATATAGTTTAGAAAATGTATTGCTTTAATTTAAACAAAATTATAAAATGTTTATTAAATAGTAAACGTTTAATATTTTTGTTTATATTAAAATTACGAAGTGGGGAGTCTTATGAATCGAAATATTTTAGTTTTAAGAGAAGAAAAAGAATACCGAAAGCTATTTATAGCCGGCATAGTCAATGGTATAGGTGATTGGTTTAGTCAAATTGCTATATTAACACTTTTATTAATGATAACGGGTTCCGGGCTTGCTGTAGGAATTACACTCGCAATTCGCCTTGTTCCTTTCTTAATATTTGGACCAATTGGTGGAATAATTGCCGACCGTTTTTCACGCAAAAAAATAATGATTGTTACAGAAATTATTCGTGCCGGATTGGCTCTAGCTCTTATATTTGTAGATAGTCCTGAGAAAATTTGGATAGTTTATGTAACTTCCTTTTTATCTTCTATTTGTGGTGCAGTGTATTCACCGGCGCGAAATTCGCTATTTCCCATGCTCGTTCAAAAGAATAATTGGTTACAAGTGAATGCACTTGAACAAGTAATGCTTGGGGTGGTTCTCGTAATCGGAGCGATAAGTGGAGGAATCTTCGCTAGTCTACTAGGGGTAAATGCCATTTTCATTTTAAATTCCGTTTCATTCTTGATTGCTACCATAATAATTAGCAAAATTACAATTGCTGAGAATGAAATAACTGTACAACATCAAAAAGAGGAAACAACGCCATCTAAAATACCTAGTTTTAAAGAAATTTTCATATTCGTATCTCGTTCTGCTTTATTAAGAGCTATGATTGTTTTATTTGCACTTTGGCCTATAGGTGATGGAATCGTAAACTTACTCGTGAGTGTCTATGCTGTTCAAGTCTTCAATATGGAGCATATAGGGGTCGGTATTTTTTACGGAGCGCTAGGTCTTGGGCTTGTATTAAGTTCTGGTATAACTAGTAAAATATCAAAAAATGTAAAATTAGTAGTGATTATTGTGCTTATTCTCGAAGGGGTTGCCAATATGTTATTGAGTCAATCATCCAACTTTTGGGTTGCTTCAATCTTTTTAATCGTAGGAACTTTATTTGGTGGTGTAGGTGTCGCTTGTAATCAAACGCTCATCATGAAAAATGTCCCTTCTCAATATCTTGGGAGATTTTTTGGATTAATTACCACAATGGAAAATACGATAATGGGTACAGTTATGGCACTATCTGGATTTCTTTTAAGTTGGATCGAGCCACGCACACTCGGTTTTTTTGCGGGTCTATTCTTTACCATTGTTGGGGTATGTCTTGCGCCTGTGATCATAAAGGTAAAGGAAGAGGAACCAAACAACGTAATAGAAAATACGAATTGAGATTAATTAGACCTGTGTTATTTCATGTTTGAATGAATGACAATGATAAAAATGTACAAGATGTGATACGTGCAATAAAGGCATTCAAGAAGGAAAAAGGTAATATCCTATAACAAAAAAATCGCCCCTTTTATATAAGTGAGCGATTTTTTGTTTATATTTATAAATAAAAGTAAACACAAGCATACATCGAGGCACAACCAGCTAATACAAATAGATGCCAGATTGTATGGTTGTAGGGGAGCGAACGCCATGCGTAAAAAATGGCACCAATTGTATAGAAAAGCCCACCTGCCAGCAGTAAAGCAAAACCATTAAAGCCTAAGAAAAGGTAGACAGGCTTGATAGCGAAAATAATCAACCAGCCCATACCTATGTAAAAAATTAAAGACAGTAGCTCGAAGCGATTAATAAAGAAGCATTTAAACATAACGCCTAATAGAGCCAATGACCAAATAATACACAATAAAGTAATCCCTAACGTGCCACCTATCGCAATTAATAAGAAGGGCGTATAGGTACCAGCAATTAAAATATAGATGGAAGAATGATCAAGAATAGCGAAAAAGTGCTTGTATTTTTCAGGCATACTATGGAGCAGCGTCGACATTAAAAATAAAATGATGACAGAGGCACCAAAAATACTAAAAGTTGTAATTTGAACCGCGCTGCCAGTTTGTACAGCTGCAAAAATAAGCACAATTAATGCTGGAATACTTGCGATAAATCCAATGCCATGTGTAATGGCATTCCACAATTCTTCCTTCCAAGTTTTATAGTCAAATGAATCAATCATCATCAAACACTCCTTTCGTTCATGCCTATACTATACTTCAATAATTTTCATCCTACTATTTACATTTGTCATATCTTCCTCATCAAAAATGTCATATGGATACGTTGATGCTTGAAGGTCTTTGTTAGACAAGTACTCGACAAAGCGCTATAGTAACCAAGGAAGCGATAACAAAACAGACTAGGTTGGGCGATGCCTAATGACAAATGTCATGTTTACATAATGATTCGTTAGTCTATATAATAAATTTTAATGAAGTAAAAGGATGTGTCGAAGTGGGACGAATTCATATTGTAACGGACTCAACTTGTGATTTAACAAAGGAAGAAGTAGCACAACATGGTATACACATTGTGCCTTTAACGATTCAAATTGACGGAAAAACATATATAGATGGTATTGATTTAGAGCCGAAACCATTTTTAAGCTTAATGAAGGATGCCAAAAATTTACCAAAAAGCTCTCAGCCGGCACCCGGGAAATTTAAAGAATTATACGATGAGCTAGGTAAAGACGGTGATCAAATCATTTCCATACATATGACTGGTGGTATGAGTGGAACAGTTGATTCGGCTCGTCAGGCAGCGCAAATGACAGATGCGGATGTAACGGTCATTGATTCACGTTTTATCGCTGTTGGTCTTGCGATTCAATTACGAGAAGCTATTAAAATGCGCGATGCTGGTGCTACTGTCGAGGAAATTATTGCACGTCTAGAGAAGGTGCGCGAAAATACGTACTTATATGTAATTGTCGACACACTTGAAAATTTAATTAAAGGTGGCCGAATCGGTAAAGGGACAGGCTTTATCGGATCGTTGCTAAACATAAAAGTAATCGCTAATTTAGAAGGCGGCGCATACAACCCCGTTTCCAAAGTACGTAGCCATAAACAGGTGGTAAATTACTTATTTAAACAATTCCAAGCAGATACAGCTGGAAAAACAGTAAAGGCTGTTGGAATTTCTCACGCTGATGGACTAACAACAATGGGGGGACCATTGAAAGAATTAATCGAGGGTACAGGTTTTAATGAAGTAGAAATTGCCTTTACCTCACCAATCATCTCTACGCATACAGGTCCAGGCGCAATTGGTTTTATTTATTTCGCAGAATAATAGACAAGAGCTACTACATAAGTATTGTAGTGGCTTTTTATTTTTAGCTGTGAAAAGGTGCATGTCTCTTACATTTTGAAAAAACCATTTTTTACGGAATACTTAGGTATCGTCACTTTCCAGAGCGGCATAAACTATTCTATAATAGAAGGAACGGCAAATGATGGAAGGTGGTCAAATGGGCATTTGGCGAAAATTAATTTTGTCATGTTTGACCGTCTTAGTACTAAGTGGTTGTGCTATATCAATAGATGAACCGAATCCGCAAGCTGAACCAGATGGTGAGCAAGCAGGGACGGAGCAAGATATGAAAAAGGATGAGCAACAAACAGAAAATGAGGAAAAAACCTCAAAGAATGTATTGACGCAAATTTTTGAGCATTTTTTTGAGCCATCGCCAGAGGATTTACGGAAAATTGATGATGACAACGCAAAGCAACTACATTACTTGGCACTTGGAGATTCTTTAACAGCTGGTGTCGGTGATGAGTATAGTCAAGACGGTTTTGTTGGCAGATTAGCAGATTCAATGTTAGCTTGGCCCTCAATTTCTGACGTTGAGGTTGACAATCGAGGAAAAAGAGGTAGACGCAGTGATCAGCTATTAAAATTAGTGAAAAAGGGGCATTATGATGAAGAGTTGCAAAAAGCTCAGCTCATCTCAATAACCATGGGCGGAAATGATGTCATGAAGGTAGTTAGACAGGATTTGTTTAACCTGAAAAGAGATGCCTTTGACAAAGAATTGTTGGCATATAAGGATCGTTATGGCAAAATTGTTGCTGGCATTCGTGCAAAAAATCCAACTGTACCCTTACTACTAATTGGTTTTTATAATCCATTCTCTATCGTGACAAATGAAGCCAATGAATTTGATACGATAATTACGGAGTGGAATAATGTCATCAAAGACATAGCAAGTAAAGATGCAAATGCTTGCTATGTATCAGTGGAGGATTTGTTTGATTCGAATAAAGAGCTTGTGTATCATACAGATTTCTTCCACCCAAACGCAAAAGGTTATGAGAAAATGACAGAGCGTATTAAAGCCGCAATGGAGCAATGTAATATGGAACAAAAAATTAACAAGACAATAGGCTTCGAGGAGTGACAAAATGAATAAATGGAAAGTCGCATTTTTCACCTTAGCGGGCACTGTGCTTTTTGCCATCCTCCTCGTCGTATATTTAGCAACGAAACCAGTAGATGGAGTTAATGTAGCGAAGAGTTCAGAAGATGAAAGTGAAGTAAAAGGAAATGTTCTCGTTGTGCAAACAACAACGAAGGAATTGGAATCCATATCCAAAAAATATTTAAAGGATGCGGCTAAAGGGTCACCATTACCGTTGGATTTTACTATCGGGGATGATATCCAATTAACAAGTACATTGAAGGTGTTTTATACGGAAATTCCAATTACTATGAACTTTGATCCAATAGTTGATGAAAAAGGCAATATTATATTAAAACAGACAGGTATGAATCTAGGGCTGTTAAATATTCCACCTGAGACGACCATGAAAATTATGCGAGACTCGGTGGAATTCCCTTCATGGATTACCATTAATCCAAATAAGGCGGAGATTTATATTGATCTATCACGCATCAATATTGCGTCAGGATCTCGTGTCCGAGCAAAAGAATTAGACTTACCTAAGGATAAGATTTTACTGGAAATTATTGTTCCTGGTGAATAAGGAGTGACGTAAATGACAAAGCAATACGCAACATTCGCAGGTGGCTGTTTTTGGTGTATGGTCAAGCCTTTTGACGAAACACCTGGCATTGAATCAGTGATTTCTGGCTATACGGGTGGACATGTTGTCAATCCGACCTATGAGCAAGTATGCTCCGAAACAACAGGGCATGTGGAAGCGGTGCAAATTACGTTTGAGGAAGAACTATATTCATATGAGCAATTACTGGCGACATTTTGGACATTAATCGATCCAACAGATGCCGGTGGCCAATTTTATGATCGTGGAGAGTCCTACACAACCGCTATTTTTTATCATAATGAAGAGCAACGCGAATTAGCAGAACGTTCTAAAGCAGATTTAGCAGCATCCGGTAAATTTGATAAGCCTATTGCAGTGAAAATCTTACCAGCAAGTACGTTCTATCCGGCTGAGGACTACCATCAATATTATTATAAGAAAAATCCAATGCACTACCAGCGTTATGCTGTCGGATCTGGTCGCAACGCGTTTCAAGAGCAACATTGGGGGGCAAAAAATGAATAAAGAACAACGATTAAAAGAATTAACGGACATGCAATATTATGTGACACAAGAAAGTGGAACAGAGCCGCCGTTTCGTAATGAATATGACAAACACTTTGAAGAGGGCATTTATGTCGATATCGTTTCAGGAAAGCCATTATTCAGCTCCCTGGACAAATTCGATTCAGGATGCGGCTGGCCAGCATTCGCAAAGCCAATCGAAAAGCAAGAAGTAACAGAGCATTTCGATACATCTCATGGGATGCGTCGTGTAGAGGTTCGAAGCAAAGAAGCCGATTCTCACCTAGGACATGTCTTCCCCGACGGACCGAGTGAGCTAGGCGGCTTACGCTACTGCATCAACTCAGCCGCACTCCGCTTCGTGCCAAAAGAGAACCTAGAAAAAGAAGGCTACGCCGAATATCTTTCATTATTTAAATAAGGAATACTCCTAGCACAGGAAATTTTGTGCTAGGAGTTTTTTCTTGTAGATGTGTTTTAAGTGATGGATAGGGTCGAGGAAAGGATGCGATGAAATTAGAGTGATGGATGTAAAGGTCAAAGAGACGGAAAGAATCAAATCGACGGATAGAATGGCTAAAGAGATGGATAGAGTCGTCGAAGTGACGGAAAGAAATTGAAATGACGGATAGAATGGCCAAAGAGACAGTTAGACTCGTCGAAGTGACGGAAAGAATCGCAAAGAGGCGGAAAGAGCCAGATAGAAATCGAAGAGACGGATAGAATGGCCAAAGAGACAGTTAGACTCGTCGAAGTGACGGAAAGAGCCGTCGAAATGACGGAAAGAAATCGAAGAGACGGATAGAATGGCCAAAGAGACGGATAGAGATGTCAAAGCGACGGATAGACTCGTCGAAATGACGGAAAGAAATTGAAATGACGGATAGAATGGCCAAAGAGACGGATAGAGATGTCAAAGAGACGGATAGACTCGTCGAAATGACGGAAAGAAATTGAAATGACGGATAGAATGGCCAAAGAGACGGATAGAAATGTCAAAGCGACGGATAGACTCGTCGAAGTGACGGAAAGAGCCGTCGAAATGACGGAAAGAAATCGAAGAGACGGATAGAATGGCCAAAGAGACGGATAGAGATGTCAAAGAGACGGATAGACTCGTCGAAATGACGGAAAGAAATTGAAATGACGGATAGAATGGCCAAAGAGACGGATAGAAATGTCAAAGCGACGGATAGACTCGTCGAAGTGACGGAAATAGCCGTCGAAATGACGGAAAGAAATCGAAGAGACGGATAGAATGGCCAAAGAGACGGATAGAGATGTCAAAGCGACGGAAAGAGCCGTCGAAATGATGGAAAGAAATCGAAGAGACGGATAGAAATCATTTCAACGGATAGACCCGCCAAAATGACGGATAGCCCCAGTGAATGACGCTCTATCCGTCATTTCACTGGGGCTTACACTATCAAACTTTAAATTCACTGACAAGATTGCGTAGGCTATCGGCTTGTTGGGCAAGCTCTGTGGCAGCTGCATTGATTTCTTGCATGGACGCGGATCCTTGCGTTGCTGCGGCGGCAGAAGT
Source organism: Lysinibacillus sp. NPDC097231 (assembly GCF_044761885.1). Classification (NCBI taxonomy): domain Bacteria; kingdom Bacillati; phylum Bacillota; class Bacilli; order Caryophanales; family Bacillaceae; genus Lysinibacillus; species Lysinibacillus sp. NPDC097231. Next base: position 19,088 of record NZ_JBIWDH010000048.1, read on the forward strand.
GACCGTATTGGCAGCAGATTGTTCAGCGTAGGCATTTACATGCACAAAGTCATTTGCAACGGCATTGCTATTTTCAAGAGTTAACGCAATTTTCTCTACCATAGCGCCAATAATTGTCGTTGTTTCTTTCGTATGTGTAATAATATTAGCTAAAGATTGATTTGTTTCATTTGTTACTTCTACGCCACGAATAACGGATGATACTCCTTCATGGTTTTGAGAGATGATGGATGATACTTCCTCTTGAATGGACGTGACAATGGAAGTGACTTCTTTTGCAGCACTTTGAGATTGCTCTGCTAGCTTGCGAACTTCATCGGCTACAACTGCAAAGCCTCGTCCATGCTCGCCTGCGCGTGCGGCCTCAATTGCAGCGTTTAAGGCAAGTAAATTGGTTTGCTCCGAGATGGCTGTAATGGTGCCGATAATGGATGTTATATCGGCTGATTTTCGGCCAAGTGCTTCAACTGTAGTTGTTGTGGATGCCATTGTTTCTTCAATTGCCTGCATGACTAGTGAAGATTGTTGAACAGAACGACTGCCTTCATCAGCTGCTTGCTGCATGGAGAGTGATGCATGTTGGACAGCATTGGCTTGTTCATTTAAATGATGCATAGAATGTTCAAGATCACTCATTTTTTGTTGAGCGCTATTCATACTGGAAATTGTATTTTCGCTATCGCTCGCAATGTCGGCCGTGGCATCTGCAATATCCTGTATGGTACGGGCATTTTCATCTGCTAATGACATCAGTTCCTGACTGCTACTTGAAACGTGATCTGCAAGCTCGCTAACACGTTTAATCAAATTAGAGATAGACTCGATCAGAGTATTAGTGGAAGCGGCAATCGTCGAGAATTCATCGCGATTACGAACGATCACTCGTCTTGTCAGGTCTCCACCAGCCTGTGCAATATCAAGAATAGAATGATTTATAGCTTGCGTATTGTTTCGTAATGATTTAAATAATAGATAACCGAATATAATGATGGCAATAAATCCAATTACCGAGATAAAGAAGAAGGATGTAATAGATAAATTAACTTGCTGGTTAAGCTTATCCAACTTTGCTTTATTAGCATCATCCATAACAGAATTAATGGACTCAATATTTTTATCAATATGAAGCTTCATCGTTTCCCCTGTACCGCCCATCATGAGCTTACGAGCCTGTTCAAGACCGAGTTCATCTCGCATAGTCATGACCTTTTTAGAGTATTCAAGGTAATTTTGATAATATTGACCGATCGCTTGCATATGACCTAATTCTAGCTCTCTGCCTGCAAACTGTTGTTCTAAAGCTTTAATTTTTTTATTGATGGAATCTATTTTCATACTGTAAGAAGTAGCATAACTCCCATTTCCAGAGATCAAATAGGCCTGTTCTAAATTGGTGAGCCTCGCAATTTCATAGGCAAGTTGGTTGACAGTTAATTGTTCTTGGACGTTTTTCTCAGTAAAGTCCTCCATCTGTCTTTGCAGATTCTGTATATTGACATAAGACAATATACCCATTGCACCGTTAATCAAAATAATAAGTGCAAATATGATAAGCACTTTTCCTCGAATTAAATGGTAAAAACGTTGCCTTTTTTCTTTAGTAGGAGGGAGATTATGCCTGCCATCGTCTAAATCCTTAGCTTTCTTTTTACTAAAAAAGCTAGTTTTCAAGAGCGACCGGCGTTTTTGAACGGAGTTATTGGATTTATGAGAGTTTTTCATCGCCATCACCTTCCTAATTTTTTGAATTTCGAATTCAATTTTATCTTATTTTTCTAGATATTTCTATTATTATTTCGCAAGATTTTAATTTTTCAGATAAAATAGCATCTTGTTTTATGACAAAAGTCGAAAAATTAAATAAATTAGTGCTATTTTTGCTAGTAGGAAAAAATACTTAATAGATTTTAAAAGAAGTTATTTTTTGATAAACTAGCGGAAAGCACATGAGTAAAGAGGGGATTTAAAGAATGAAAAAGAGCTTTTATTTATACGTTTTAACATTCCGAGGTGGGGATTGGTCAGATTCGAAGGTACGATTTGCGGAGGAAATGTTCCATGAGCATAATTTTCCGAAGCAAAGCACTGACTTTGATGAGCTTTCCACTTATATTGAATCGTTCGCCACGGATAACCTAACAACGGTAACCTTTGATGAATTGTGGGGATTATATGTTGATCAAGGATAACTACATCACGGATATTAAATTATCCCGCATTAACGGGCAGTAGAACTCCCACCTCAAAAATCAGCGAAAGAGTTAGGGAGGAGATTGGTGAAGACAAATAATCAGTGGGGAAGAGAATCCAGCTGATTAAGTTTCATTTTATTTTAGGTTGCTAGACGTCTAGCATTGCGAAAATAGGAGAAACACAGTATTATTTAAAGTGATAACTGACAGAAAAGAGGGATTGCAGTATGAGTGTTCATATTAATGCAAAAAAAGGCGAAATCGCTGACACAATTTTACTTCCAGGAGATCCATTACGTGCGAAATACATCGCTGAAACGTTTTTAGAAGATGTTACTTGCTATAACGAAGTTCGCAATATGTTTGGTTACACAGGTACGTATAAAGGTAAGCGTATTTCTGTACAAGGTACTGGTATGGGTGTGCCTTCCATTTCGATTTACGCTACAGAATTAATGCAAGAGTATGATGTTCAAAAATTAATCCGCGTAGGTACTTGTGGTGCAATTCAAAAAGATGTAAAAGTGCGTGACGTCATTTTAGCGCAAGCAGCAACATCTGATACACGTATGAATCAAATCATTTGGGGTGGTGCCATTGACTACGCACCAATCGCTGATTTCGATTTACTATTAAAAGCATATAATGCAGGAAAAGAAGCGGGACTAAACTTACAAGTAGGAAATATCTTCACAGCTGATATGTTCTACTCTGATGAGCATCAAAACGAAAAATTAGCACAATACGGCGTTCTTGCAGTTGAAATGGAGTCTGCGGCTCTTTACACATTAGCAGCAAAACACGGCCGTAAAGCACTTTCTGTCCTAACAGTAAGTGACCACATCCTAACTGGAGAAGTAACATCTTCAGAAGAACGCCAAACAACATTCAACGACATGATGGTTGTTGCGTTAGAGGCAGCTATTCAAGAATAGTTGATATAGCGGGGTTTTAGGGTGTTTTTTTTTAGAGTGAAAATTAAGCAAGTGACCAAAAGCGACGAAAAGGAGACCATTTTACAAGATTTCGTTAAACAGGTCACTTGCTTTTATTTTTTCACGCTCTGTTAAATGACTATAAGTATTAATCGTTTCTTGAATGTTTACATGACCAAGTTGCTCCTGAATGACTTTAAAATTTACATTCTTACTAATCATATATGAAGCGTATGTGTGGCGTAATCCGTGAAAAGTTAGGATTGGTAAGTTAAATCTCTCCACAATTTCTTTCCATCTATTAGACATACCATCCGGATGTGAAGGGAATCCATTACTTTTCACAAATAGCAAGTTTATAGGATTGTTTTCATCATCAAGCATTGGTGTCCACAATTCACCTGATTTGCAGCTGAAGCACTTTCAACACTAAAGCTACCTAGTACTAATAACATTAACGTTAGAAAAATAAAACCTTTTTTAAACAAATTAACCACTTATGTATCCTCCTTTAAAATTATCTAAAGGTTATTTCTTTTAATAACCTTCAAAAACAACTTTAACCATTTGGTACTTATTTACCATAATAAAAAACAGACAACTTTGTTAGTTATCTGTTTCACAATCTGACTTAGGTAGTTTGGTTTGTTCAATAACCTCTTCAAAAGCTGCTTTAATTTCCTCAATCGTATAACCAGCTTCCAGTAATTCCTGGGTTGTTTGTTCTAGTTTGTTCATTAATTATCCTCATTTATATTTATCTATCTCCAACATTAATAAAATTGAAAGTTGCTAGAAATATCAAAAGAGCCGTATTTGTTGGAACATATAACAAGGCTGTAGAAAGTTCTAGTATGAAACTTAGTAAATCAATCATCTATAGAAGAAACGGCAGATAGAGAGCGTCCAGTGCCTTTCTATAATTGGTTAAAGGAAAGAGATAGCCTTCCACAATCAATAGTGCATGGTGAACCATCGTTAGATAATTGGCTGAAATGATAGATGGAATTAATCATCCAAGTGATTGAGATGAGGTGTTATTAAACTACAGTGCAGTTAAGTGGAGAAGGATTTTAATTTACTATCGGGTGCTAGAGATGAAGAAAAGGCTGTCATTTAGGCAGCTTTTTCTTATGTAACCACGGAGCAGATTAGTTCTATACACTGTAAATCAAAATGAAAATTTTGTAAAATTATTTTAAATTTAAATTCACCAAATGCCATTTTCGTGTGTGTTATAAGTGAAAGGAGTTGATGGGCGTTGGAACAATCAGTTTGGTCGACTGAACTAGATATAGAGAGAATTGTTGATAAATATGGAGATATGCTATTTAGAATATGTCTTGTTATTATGTGCAATGAGAATGATGCAGAGGACGTCGTACAAGACACTTTTATTACATATCTTACTAAATCTCCAATTTTTCATGATTCGTAGCATGAGAAAGCGTGGCTGATTACTGTTGCTACTAATCGCTGCAAAAATAAAAGAAGGTTCAACTTTATGCATAAACATATTGATATCAGTGATTTGCAACTACATTGTAAGGATGTTGAAAACTATGGTTTGCTCGACCATCTTATGAAATTGCCAAATAAACATAAGCCTGTATTACTACTCTATTATGTAGAAGGCTATAAAGTAGATGAAATAGCAACTCTACTCAACATTACTGTGTCAACTGTCAAAAAGCGATTACAACGTGGACGGGAACTCATTCGAGCAAGATATCGAAAGGAGAATGAATGATGAGTCTTAATAAGATTAAAAATGCTGTTAATTCTATTGAAATGTCAAAAACGATGAAAAATCGTATTAAAGAAAACTGCTATAGTATAGAACAAGAAAAATCAGTCCAATTAAATTCAAAAAGGTGGATTTCAGTAGCATGTGCGTTTGGGATACTATTTTCTATTGTAATAGGGATACCGTTTGTGAATAAGAGTGGAGATGTCCGAGTTGCAAATTTTGCAATCACAGCGTATGCAATGAATGATGATGGTAGTAAGATAAATACAAACCTTTCATCTAAAAAAGCTACTTTTGATTTATCAACTAGAGAAAGGTTGGGTCTTGTAATTGCTTCAGGAGGCGACGTAGATAATTATATTTATACAAATGTGAGGTTAAATATAACTGGAGAAGATATCGAATCAATCACTTATACCATAAACAAAGGCGAATTTATAAAAGATGTTTTAGTAACAGAAGAACAGGCGAAAGACGATGATTGGTTAGTATCTGAAAATATAAATAGCATGGGTAAAGAGCCTGATTCTCATATCTGGCAAGGTATAAAGGAAATCGGTAATAGTTATACAGTTGCGTATAATGAACAGGATAAGTATGGATATGCCCTTGCGATTTCTCATGATGGTAATAATGTAATAGATGATGACGTTGTAATCAAAGTAAATGTAAAATATAAAGACGGAAGCTCTAAGCAACAAGATATTGTTGCGACTCAAGAAGGATATTCTATTTCATTAAAGCTCAAATAAAATAATAGAGATGATAATATTTTTGGCTTAATGAACTAACAGGTGCTTTACCTAAATAATCCGTAAAAGACCACTCCGTGATGGGTGGTCAATTCATTATCTGTGGAGGACAAAGCGCATAAAGAACGTCCAGTGCCTTTCTATAATTGGTTAAAGGAAAGAAATAGTCTTACACAATTAATAGTGCATGGTGAACCATCGTTAGATAATTGGCCGGAATAAAAAACTTAACCAAATGAATTCTTAATAAGGAGTATAGTTCGAAGTGTAAAATGAAACCCATTACTTTACATTTCGTTACACATTAGAGGGGTGTAAAATTCTGATAAAAAAACTTTCTCCAATTATTTGTATGTCCCGTGGAACAAGGGATATATAGTTAATTAGTGATTGGTATTTGGATGGGGGATAATTAAAATGAGAAAACATTTAGCACTTGTATCTATTATTATTTTTATAGTGACTATTCTTATTATGAAATTTTTTATGGAAGGAAAAGTTTCTGGTATGGTAGGAACAAACTTTTTAATAGCTGGTGTAGGTGTGTCTGTTTTATTAGCAATATTTAGTGAAAAAGGAAGAGTGAAAACAATCGTTTTAAGCTTATATAGTCTACTAATTGTTGGTTTTATAATGATGGTGATACTTTTTAGAGTCGCACATATGCAATCAAGTGGACTTTAGTTAAATAAATAGCACAGACCACTCCGTGATGGGTGGTCTAGGTATTAAAATAGGTGACTTTTGGTGACCAAAAAGTGACCAACTGATGATTGAATGTGATTTTTAATGAAAAATTATGATTGATGGTGACACATTTCAATATAATAAATACCGTTAAATCAACACTTTAATAGCTCTTGATTTCCCATAATAGCTATCACAATTCAACGACATGATGATTGTAGCGTTAGAGGTAGCTATTCAAGAATAGTTGGTTAGCGTTGGTTTTAGGGTGTTTTTTTAAGAATGAAAATTAAGCAAGTGACCAAAAGCGACGAAAAGGAGACCAAAGGCAATAATATATATTTGTTCAATATTAATTGTCATGTTGTTGTTAATAATAATACTTATGAAAGACACAAATGAGGATAGAGTAGATTCATCAAAAAAAGAAGCTATAGAGAAAATTGTAGAGAGAAGGCGAGTTGAGCTTGATTTTGAAAAACAATTTGAAATTGATAGAAATAAGTTAGCTTTTAAAACAGATAGTACTGGAGAAATACAAGCATCTTATTTACTTACTCACAGCACTCAGAAAGACGAAAAAATAATAATTTATTCCTTTTTAGAAAATGATAACACTCCTGTAATTATTAACATTAATGGTAAAAAGGCTCGTTATCACGAAATTAATGTTCCGAAAAACGGGGAGAAGAAAATTGATTTAACTTTAACTGGATTATCAGCGGGGGAGCATATTATTTATTTATTTGGCGAAAAGTATCTTGAAAAAGATATCGAAGATGAGTTAGAAATAAAGCAAACACAAGAAGTAATATCACATAATTATTTTTCTCTAGAGGTTTTGAATAGTGATGTTAAACCTTCGATAGTTGATTTGAATTATAAAGAAGTTGATAAAGTAGGAATTTCAAAAGAAGTGGGAAGACTGACTTTACAATTATATGAAGATTTAAATCTAACAACTGAAGTTAATTCTATTGAGAAAAAAAACTACCTTTTAGCTATTAATAATCCGAGTGATTATAAACTAGAATCGCATTTGAAATTAATTGCTGACTATAAGGCAGAGGAGCTAAATAAAATAATCGTACCAGAGAATTCTGAAGTAATCATACCTGTCGATCTTAATGAAATTACAGATGTTGAAAGTATTAGGTTTATATTAGTAGGGAAACCAACAGAGGATATTAATGTCCTACTACCAGCTAGAATAATTCAAAAATCGAAACGTTTTTTTGTTAAATAATGCTTAGCATTAACTTATCGTTTATAGATTCTTCATTATGATAATAAATCAAGTATATAAAATAAATTGGGGAATAACTCTTTGTAGCCATAAAAAATATATAAAACCAGGTACTCAATTAATTTTGAGCCTGGCTTTTTTGTATGCTTGAAAATCCCCTTACAGATGCTAAAAAATAGTTTGTCTCTTGCTTTATGGCAAATTTATCCAACAGCATTTATACGTAGTGCTTTCTATGCTACAATTTACTATAAGTGAGGAAGGAAGGTGTCTTATGAATATATCCGTTTATGTTGCAAGTGCATTTAGCAAGGATCATAAAGGCGGAAATAAAGCAGGAGTGGTATTTGAGAATACATTGACCACTACTCAAAAAATGGCAATAGCCAAACAACTGGGCTATGCGGAAACCGCATTTATATCAGAATCTGAAATTGCTGATTATAAATTTGAGTATTTTACACCAAAAGAAGAAGTTGATTTATGTGGTCATGCCACAATTGGCTCTTTCGTGATACTGATGCATTTAAATAAACTTTTCAGGAATCGCTATACGATTGAAACGAACAGCGGTGTTCTTACTATTACCATAAAAGATGACATCATATTCATGGAACAAAACAAACCGATATTCTATGATGTTGTATCTCCAAACGAGTTCATCGACTGTTTTGACATTAAAGCTATAGACAATAAATACCCAATTCAAATTGTCTCCACGGGCTTAAAAGATATTTTAATTCCTATAAAAAGCGAAACACGATTACATGCACTGCAACCTAATTTTGAAAAAATTAAAGAAATCAGCAAGTATTATAATGTTGTCGGGATGCATCTATATACTTTTAATGACAATCGAATTATATGCAGAAATTTTGCTCCACTATACGACATCAATGAAGAAGCAGCGACTGGAACTTCAAACGGTGCATTAGCTTGCTACCTTTATGAACAGCACGACTTGCAAAAAGAAGTCTATGTATTTGAACAAGGTTATTCTTTACACTCGCCTTCCGAAATATTAGTTAAATTAGCAACCAATAGCAAGAATGAAATAGAAAAAGTTTATGTTGGGGGCAAGGGCTATTACTGTGAAACTAAGTGTTTAAATGTAGAAAATATTGAGTGAAAATAAAAAAACACCGAATAAAAAGGTTGAGAAAATAATTTCTCAACCTGAGGCTCACATAAAATGAGCCTCTAATTACAGAATAAGAATAAATGTTCCCATCTGATGTTTATCATCACATATCAGGAGGAAAAAAGAAATGAAAATTTGCGAAAACACCATCTATATAAGCAATTTTGGTGTAATTAATCGCATTACTATTAGTGCTCGCTAATCAAATGGCGGGCATTTTTAATGTCGATATTACGATTTACAACGACCAGATGACATCCATTTCAGAGACGATTCTAAGCATTTTAGGTTTACTTGGTATTATTATCTATCCTACAACTGCAGGTGCATCCGACAGTACACAAACACTCAAATATGATAAAAAAAACAGACAACCAATATTAGTTATCTGTTTCACGTTCTGTCTTTGGTAGTTTAGTCTGTTTCTAAGAATGTGTTATTTAATATTGCTATGGATTATTAAAGAAGGTGTACTAACAGTTGCTAGTACATTAAGAGCTGTATTTGTAGGAGCATATATAGTAAGGCTATTTGAAAAGATAACAAGTCACCTTTAAACAATAAAATGTACCCTATAAGATAGACACTTAAAAAAAGTCTCTCTTACAGGGTACTTTTATTTATAATGAACATAACAACTAGATGGAGCAGAAC
>NZ_JBIWDH010000049.1:0-28280 GCF_044761885.1 Lysinibacillus sp. NPDC097231
ATGATGGGTCAATTTGGCGTTGACACTCATGCATCATACAAGAGGGCTTTTTCTTTTTCAAGCCCCTGAAAATCCTTCTAACAGGAATGCTCCTTTTAAATTAAATCCCTTTTTCTATTTGTTTAAGAATTCTTTCCCAGTATTGCTGCATTTCTTCTCTCACATTCTGATCAGAGAGATTTTCTTGGTGAAAGCTAATGGTCGTTTTTGTATTTTCTTTTGGTATGATCCGAACTTGAATGGTAGAAGTTTTATCCCATCCTTCTTTTTTCCAAGCAAGTCGAAGTTGTTTTAGAGGTTTAACAATTCGAATTTCACCTTCCCCCATTTTTGTACAGAATTTCTGACCTGGTTGAAGGTTTATTTTGGTGCTTTCACCTAACCATAATTTTAATCCATCTTCAGATGCGACAAATTCCCAGGCTTTTTCCTGTGAAATTGGAAAGGTCCTTCTAATTCCTACTTGGAATCCGACCGTTTTAGTTTGACCAACAATTTTCCGTGTGTCCATTTCTTCACCTCTCATCTAAAAAACAAAATTTAAAATTCTTATATTAAAGTTCTTGATATCTACTAATAATTCCTTTTTTATCCAAAGTCTTGTTTGATAAAGGCTGTTTTCTCAAAGATTGTTGTTATTCAACTAGCGGAGCAGGATAGTCTAATAAATCAATTGGTTTTTTGTGGTAAAATACAGTTGATGGGCTAGTTTAATAATAAGGATATTCAATCATAGGGGGACGGCTTTATGAAGCTAATAAAATTAGCATCTACAGGAATCTTGTCTATTGGATTATTGACAGGGTGTACGAACTTAGCAGCACCACAGCAGAAGGAAGAAAGCAAAGTCGAACAAGTAAAAGCAGTAGCAGAAGTCAATGATCCGAAGGCGTGGAAGGACGTTTCAACTCCTGAAGGCTTCAACGAGTATGGAATTGAACCAACGTTGAAAGCTTGGATTGCCTTTCACGCCGAAGATGTTCCCAAAACAACCGATGTGAACGAATATTATCCGAGGGCAAAACGTCTCACTACAGAATATAAATATTTTCGGGTTAAAGGCGACGACCTTCAAAAGGACTTTGAAAATTTGAATGTGCTTCAAATTTGGATGGGACATCTTGAATATGTTTTATCGAGACAGGACACGCTAGAGTCTGATAGGGCAAAGTTCAATGACGACTTAAAAAAGTCTTTTAAGTATTTCACTGAATTACTTCACGATCTCGACATTGTAATAAATTACGATGGAAAGGGCGAAACATTTGGGCTGACACGCCAATTAGACGGGAACAAGGTTAAAGAACTGGAATCGTACCTTTATGTAAATTAACGAGGATTTTAGTTGAAGATTTATTTTACAAAACATAAAAACCAAGTTGAACCTACACATTTTGTAGAACTTGGTTTTTATGTTTTATAGCAACAATCTATACGAAAACAGCCATAATAAAAAAAGAGCTGCCTATGCAACTCAATGTTCTTCAAGTACAGCACCCCGTTAGCTTAATAAGCACCTCATATCCAGCCTATTGTTATTACCTCATCATGACAAAATTCAATTACATATCTTAACGATGGACTATAAATCCATTGGTCTGGTCCCATATCCATAATATCCTCAATCCTTTCTAATATTGTAAATAAGGAGGTCTTTACCAATGGGTATTTATATATCCCAACAATAAGGTAAACAGGAACTGAAGTGTCCAAAGATTGATTAGATAGGTCGGTAGGGATATTCAATATGTCTTCTTTAGTAAGAATAATTTTTTTATTTACCTTTTCCCAATCAATTCTTCCCCAAAATCCAATCGGAAAACAATCTGTCATTTTACTTTCAATCTTATCACTTTCGCTCTCATCTAAGATATCCACTTTGTCCTTTTCTGGGAACAGCTCTAACATCTCCGAAATTCGTTTCTCTTTTTCCAATTTTTCTTCATGTTTCTTTCTTGAACTAGATATTCTAAACGCTTTTTTCTTTCTTCCCTATTCACAGGATAATGCTCCTTTACTAACCGACTATTTATAAAATGTACCACGATCTTAAACTAAACTCCTTTAATTGAATAAGAAAAAAGAGCTGTCGAGAAAGCTCAATGTCTTCAAGTAAAGCACTCGTTAGTTGAAGAAGAACAGCGATGCTTATTATACAATCACTCCCGATTGCTTAGTTTTAGTTGGCTAGCTCATACAAATCTATAATTTCTTTGTGTACTATTCCATCGTCCTGTCCTTCCCAATGAATCACCGCATATATTTTATCTATATCTTTAAACGTTATGGACTTTCCGTCCTTCGTTATTGGTGGTGGTCCTTCGATAGCTCCAGTATCAACTTCTTTTTTAAAATCTTCAGGTCCTGAGACTGCTTTACTTTGCAGGGTTATATCTTTATCGTTTATAACGGCATTCATTTCAAAGACAAAATAATTAGTAGTGTAAACATTCCCTCTTGTTTTAAATCGAAGCTTACCATTTCCCGATTTAAGAATCCCTGAAGTCAGATCTAATTGGTAACCATTTATCTCCCAATGGGGACTTTCTCCTGACAATCTTAAATGATAAAAGTCATTTGTGGCATTTCGATGATTCAAGTAGATAACAATGGCTAATAATACGCAAACAATAAATATCAGTACTGGATAAACGATTTTATGTACCAAAAGCTTTCTCACCCCCTCTGCACGCTTCTAACAATCGCGCCCTTTTCAGGAAGATAACTATTTACTAATAACTTATCCTTTTTTGCTATAAATTTCATAAGCTAAATATCCAAATAATAAGCCTATTCCAGATCCCAAACCTATTGTAGACAGTAAGGGGATTGGGAAAAACATGCTGAGAAGTACAGCAACAGCACAACCAATCATCATGCCGAGTGGTATTAAATTATCTAAGAGATTTTGAGCGCCTTTGGATTCTTTTTTACCCAGGGTGCCTTTTTTATATTTATGTTTCATTCTCATAACTACAAATATTGCAATCCCACCCACTATTACAACAGGTAGTAAAATACGTGCAATCTCCAAAGCTAAGCCCATATTAGAACCCTCCCTCCTTCGCTTTTTAATTGATTCAATTTTAACATGATTTATTCCGTTAAATGGCCCGATTGTGGAATAAGAAAAAATTCTGCATATCAACACAGGTCTGATAAAATAATGGCATTTTCAATTTCTTGTTTATTTAAATTACTGCACAATTTAAGAATGTTGTTCAGTTTATCTTCATGTTGTAGCATCTGATTACGCTACGGCTTTTTATTTTGTTCAGTGAATGTTAATACCTAAATGTTAACCTACTATTAGAAAGGTAGGTGGTATCTATGTTAGAATCAATGGAATTTCTAATTCATCAAATACTGGAAAAACATGATGTAAACAATGAAAATTTAGCAAAAGCACTTACAGAAATTTTCGATGCTTATCACAAACTTTCTAATCAAAAATCTGTTATGGAATATGGGTTAAAAAATGGATTACATTAAAATGCTAACATTAATCATTTCTGCAAAAGTCAGCATTCTTTTATGTGACTTTTGCAGACCTTCATTTGAAAACCTGATTACTCCCCTTGCACAAAATCCTCGGTACGTTCAGTAATTAAATTTCGGAGTTAATAGTTAATTACAATTTCGACCTCTATGTTTCTAGAAAATTCTATCCCACTTTTGCTTTTTTTAATTCATTTGATTTTGTTCAGTAAATATCTCTAATAATTGACGATAATATTCAATAGAAGAAGAATATGAATATCTCGAGAAAGGAAGCGTGATAACATTGAATATAAATTCTCCATCTACAGAAAATATACTTTTCACACAAAAACTCCTTCAAGAATTGTCTGAAAACAAAAAATTAAATTTATCAGAAGATCAAAAAACTGCTTTCAAAAATGTATTAACAGATACTCTTCTTAATAATTCAAATATAAAAAATTTATCTGATAAACAAAGACAGTCGTTATTAAAAGATCCTAAAATATCAAATATATTAGACTTGTCCAGTGAGAATGGTTTTCTAGATCTACTTGAAACTAAATTAGATAAGGATAGTAATTTATCCACTGTACAGAAGCAACTATTAAATAGCATTGGTTTAACAAGTGAAGGTTCTATCTCGTCCTCAGCTAACATTTTTATGGATGACATAGCAAATTCTACGTTGAAACAAAATAAAGTAACGGACAAGGCACAAGCTGGAAACAACAATGCTGTTAAAGCTAAGGCCAGATCTTCATATCAGCAACAAATCCCGATAAGTATAAGCACAAATATGGGAGATATGGGTTCTAGAATCGAACAAATTAGATCTAACTTCTTTGCATAGGACTCATCCTTTTTCAAAAACCGAGATTTAACTCTCTTCTTCTGCTTAAAGGGCGGCGTTTTACCGCCCTTTAAAACTAAATCCTTTATTTAAGATCTTGGCATACATCAAAATTACTACATAATATTTATTGCAATAGGTAAGACTTTGAAGTTATCTCCATCTTTTCCCCTGCTCCACACCATTCAAATTCCATTACATACATTAGTTACGGGAGCATTGCGTCACCACAAATTGTTATTGCACTACGCTATCCCGGAAAAATATAATTTAACCTTTCTGGTATGACGAAGCTTCGCCTTTTTTTATGTATAGGTAACCTTAATTTGCACACATTAATATTGAGTGTATCGCACGCACTTAACTTATTAGGTTGTGGCGTTGGTTGACCGTCACAGCCTCCCTCATTTATTAAGGGTCACAATTCGGTGACCCTTTTTAATTTCTAAAAAAACGAATTATTTTTCTTTTTTCACCCATACTATCCTTGTTTGAAAATGACGAATAACTAGACAAGGAAGTGTATAGTATGGGAATTCTCAGTGGAAACCCTAAAGACGAACCGTTACACTACGGAGAAGTGTTTAGCATCTGGACACATCTCACTGTAAATTATGGTTTTATAGCTGGATATCAAACTTTTTATAATCATGCAGGTGATGAAGATTTAAGAAAAGTTATCGAGGATATCATTGACACTTGTAGAGAAGAAGCTAAACAGTTAGAAAAAATATTAAAAACTAACGGTGTTGCTCTACCACCTGCTCCACCAGAAAGACCTGTTGCGAGAATTGAGGATATCCCTCCTGGTGCGAAATTTAATGATCCAGAGATTAGCGCTGCCCTAACAGGTGACCTAGCCGCTGGTCTAGTTACATGTAGCCAAGTCATGGGTATGTCAACTAGAGAAGATATTGGACTAATGTATGGTCAATTCCATACAGCTAAAGCTCAACTCGGCGTTAAACTACTACGTCTTAATAAAACTAAAGGTTGGTTAGTTCCACCGCCAATGCATGTAGACTATCCAGAAAAATAATATTGATTCAACCTGACAAACCGTTCCCCAGTATAAAACTGGGGATTTTTTAACTGCTCCATTAATAAAAATTATGAGGTAATATTATGGACATATTTTCATGGTTATCAAAGGGAACAGATTTTTTATATTTCTTACCTTCGATGATTTTATTAATAATTGTTATTGCAGTATGCTTGGGAATCTACGTTATAATTTTCGTAAAGACTCAGACCCTTTCAACTAAAATATTTAAAATTCTTTTGGTACCAGTTGTCCTTTTAGGATTCATTATCTGGGCTATTCCTATGAAGATGGGATTTTATGAGTTTTTTAAATCGATGCTTTAATCTCTCTGTTTTTATTTAAAGTTCATTTCTAAAATGGGGAATCCCCATTATCTACGATGTTTCTGCGACTATTATCTATGCTATAATATACATAAATTACATATTGAGGTGCTTAAATTGACTACATTCGGAAAATACATATATATTGCTTTTTTTGTAACACTGTTTTTGTTTTTAACGATTTGGGATTATTTTAAAAATGGTAATTGGGCTTTGCCTGAAAATTTTTTCTATTCAGTATGGGTGGTAATTTTTTTATTCATGGTATCATTACTGCTTAGACGTAAAAAAGATAAACCAAAAAAACTAAAAAACTGAAGCTGATTGAAATATAATCGGCTTTTTTTCTGCACATTTTCCTCCTATTGTGATTAATTTAATTTCTGCAAAGTAAACATTACTCTAAGTACTCTTGTGCTAGTTGCTGATTTTTATAGATGGCCATACCTGTCTTCAATTTTTTAAATCCTATTTTTTCATAATAAGAATCATTACCTGTTGTTGCGATTAGTTGAATGCAAGAAACATCATCTAATTGTGTGATGATGTCTTCTAAAAGAATTCGAGCAATTCCTCTTCCTTGATAATCTTTATGAACAACAACATCATAAATAGCAGCATTGAATACGCCATCGGAAAGAGCTCTACAAAAACCTACAATTTTATGATCTTGTACCCCGAAAACTTTATGTGTACTTGCATTGAAAACTTTCTTTATTATGTGCTCATCATGTTTCATCCACCCTACTGATTGATAAACTTCTTTTAACAATGGTAGATCCTTCTCTTCTATGTCATATTTAAGCAAAATCATTTCATTCCCCCAAACTTTCTGCAATCTGTGCTTTCTATATTTTAACCATATAATACCATATTTCACGTCAGAATTTTTCACCAAGATCAACCACCATCAGTCCTTCAATTACCCAGTCCTAAACTTTATGTCACTAAATAAAAGAAGCCCAAAACTATTTGTCAATTTTTAAGACAAATAGTTTTGGACACTAAAATCTAACAACCCTTTATATCAAACATTTACAAGACATTTGTTAGTCGAAAACTTATTCATTTTACAACAGTAGCAAAAAGTATTGAATTTATCTTACTTTTTAAAAAGTGCCGATTTATTCTTAACGAATCATTTGTAAAGTCCTTTGTAAAAAGACAGAGAAATGTTGCCTTGTGACTGTATCGTTTGGCATGAATTTTCCGTTATATCCTAATGTGATTCCATTACTCGCTAATATTTGAACATATTTATATAAACCATTAGTCGAATTTATATCGCTAAATTCTATCCCTTCTCCTTTCATTTTCAAATCAAACGTATTTACTAAAATCTTTGCCAGTTGCGCACGTGTTAAATCCGAATCAGGACTCATATACAAACCACTACCGTCGATGATTCCTGCTTCATAAAATGCCTTTATTTCTGGATAATTGGGGTGCATTGTTGTTACATCCTTAAACTCTTTCATTGTTCTTAATTTAGGCAATTTAAGTCCATCTACCCTACTTAACAATGCAAAAACATGTTTACGTTTAATGGCTTCAGTTGGATGGAACGTGCCATCTGTATATCCTTTATTGATGCCTAATTGAGCGAGTGCTTCAATCTGTTCATAATATGGATGCATCGCTGGTACATCTGTAAAACGTTGAATACGCATTGTGAGATTATACTCCTCATAGCTATTATTACCATATCGAGGAATATAAACTACATAATAAGTACCTGAACTTAACTCTTTTGTTTCAATGATTTTATCCGTATCACTCGTCACGTAACCACCTGAACTCAGTTGCGAGCCTGTTTCATCTAGGAAAATGAGCGAGCCAAACCCCTCCCGCTTTGAATTGGCAATAAACGTCACTCTAGAGTTCTTCGTAAGTGTAAACTTAAAATAATCCCAATCCTGAACGTAGCTGTAGTTACCACCCAATAAAAAACCATTATAGGTTTTATTATTTTCTAATAAATCGGCATTCGCTTCATCGATATTGCGACCACTTTCCCAATCTTTTTCAACTAGTGGATCAAAACTTGTGGTAAAAGTATAATTATTGGTTGGTGTATTCGAGTAGTGTAAACTTATTTTAAAATAATAAATTCCTGGCTGAAGTAATACAAAAATCTCACTAGGTTTACCGGTGCTCCTAAATGAAAAAATTTTCCCGTTTTTCTCATTAGCTGCCTCTAACTTGAATTCGCTGTAACGGAGTGACATACCTTCAGTTTCTTGTAGCCGAACCCTTAATTTTCCAAATGTCGGAATCTCTACTTTGTATGTATCATTATCTGACAAAATGCCTAAACCATATAATACACCGCTGTACGTATTTCCTAGCGTGTACAAATTGGCCGTTGAATTTTCGTTATTCGGCTCCACATCCGTTCCTTCAATAGGACTTGCTTCATAGGTTACCTCATAATCACCCATTAACCCGTAACCAACCTTAATGTGATATGTACCCTTTTTTAAATTGATATACTGTACCGTTCTTAAATTATCTCCATCATCTAGATTCGTTGATATAATTCCAATTCGTTGATCATTACTATCAAATATAATGACATAATACTCATTAGGAGAACTATACCCTCTATAATCATTAACACCATCTGTTAATGTAAACTTCACACGTGCATCTTCTTCAAGCGATAAAGTATATGTACCATACACATTTTCTGAATAATATCCTTTGATGATATCACCTTGTTGCCAACTTGCAGCTTGCACTTTTGGGATTGGCATTGTAAAAGAAAATAATACCAATGCTAAAATTACCCATTTTTTCACACAAACACCTCTCAAAATATCAATATTCTATCATTCTAGTAAAAGCCAACTAATAAGTATAGAGGTATAAAATGGATACTATTTTAAATTCTGTTTCAACTTCACCTTTCTTCTCATTATTGGCTTCAGTCTAGAAACAGAAGGGCTAATTATAAGTATTGAAAATAAAATTTTTAACTATTTTTCACTCCACCTTCCTAATTGTCCAAACAACTGTATTCGATATGAATAAAATATTGTATTGAAGAGGAGGTGAATATAAAATGGCATCATTTGAAATTGGAGCGAGAAGTCTTTTCAATTTTCGAAACGAACGCTTTTTCCTATTAGTTGAAGATGAAATTACAATTCCAGATAAAGGTGTGGAGATTGATCCAGTTAATATCTATGAGATTGACCAACAAACGTTCAATTTTATCAGAGAAGAAGGAGATACACCTGTAGTTGTACCACGTTTTAACCTTCCTCCTGTACCACCTGGATTTAAATTAGAACGAAAATGTATTTTTTCAGTTGATAATGCATACTTCGTAATCTATGATTTAGAAGATGGTACTGATAACAATGTTTTATTAAGAATCAGTGCAGCATTATTTAACTCCTTGAGAAATTCTGGTGTTCGTGAATGTGTTCCTCAAGATTTCATTAATTAGTTGGGTATAGTTATATATCCCCCTCAATAATGGTTATTTAACAAACAGCTGTACAAAACAAGCGATCAATTTTATTGGTTGCTTGTTTTTTATTTTTGAAGATACTTACGGATGTTTAACACTTCAAAATTGAACTTAATTATTACATAACATTTTACAAATGCAACACTCTCGATGTTGTCCTTGTTTTGATAAAGCGTTTCATTTGTACGGTCGTCATGAACTCTAAACATATTTACTTTCCTTCTTTCTGACACGACCCTTATATTATTCATGAGTTTTTATTTCCCTTTTTACTTAGATAACATATACTTCATAGTAACGAAAGGGAAGATCTTTAATGAACAACAACAGTTTAATATCAAAATTAAAAGCCATTGCAAAAAAATTAAAACAAAATTTATTTGTACTTTATCTATCCTATAAAGATCCCAGAACACCATGGTATGCTAAGCTTGTGGCAATGCTCGTAGTTGCATATGCTTTTAGCCCAATAGATTTAATTCCAGATTTTATTCCTGTTCTTGGGTATCTTGATGATTTAATAATTGTACCTTTGGGAATTATCCTTGCTTTAAAACTAATTCCACCGCATGTAATTGAGGATAATAAAGAAGCCGCAGAAAAGTTAAAACTATCTGGAAAACCAAAGAATTGGTTTGTTGCAACACTTTTTATAATTATCTGGATTATCTTTGCTGCTTGGATTAGTAAAATTATAATTCATCATATTTAAAATGAGATTTTAAGCCCAATAAAAAACAGCTTGTGGATTTTGAAGCACAAGCTGTTTTTTTATTTATTGACAAATAATGAATTTTTGACCATCTTCAGAATAACCAATTTTCAGTTCGGTAAATCAGGAAATATGTGGCTGTAACCACAAATAGTGGAGTGCCCCACTGACATATTAGAGGTCTAGGAAATGGTGCTAGCTCCAATCCAATTTTGGTCGGAAACACCTTAAAAGGTCACTGCACATACTTATTATAACAAATGAAATAAAAAATTAGTTGAAGATCATTGCTGAGCATTGATTAAGAAAAATACCTTTTCAATAAAGTCTTTTTGTATAACTTTCCTGAAGCCTTTCAGCAATTATATCAACACTAGAGTTTGGAATCTTAGCGTGTTCCAATAAAATTTTAGCAGCAGATGGTAATGTTTCTTTATTAGCCCAAGAGGACGGTTCCCATAATTTTGACCTCTTAAAAGCTTTTGCACAATGTATGAAACATTCCTCCACTTCCACTCCAATACCTACAATAGGTTTTTGTCCTTTAACAGCCATCTTATCAAGTAGTTCATCATCTTTTACCAAACAAGCCTTACCGTTAACTCTGAGTGTTTCCCCTAATCCCGGAATAAAAAATAAAAGGCCCACTTTCGGATTTAATTAAATATTACGCATAGAATCTATTCTTTTGTTTCCTGGTCTTTCTGGAATAATTAAATGCTTATTATCTAGTACACGAACAAAACCAGGCATATCCCCTCTTGGTGAAACATCACAGAAACCTAAATTATCAGAAGTTGAAATTACTAAAAAAGGTGACTTAGAAATAAAATCATAACAATGATGGTCTAAATCTGTAATCACCTTTCTTATTACTAATTCACTCGGAAATCCAATAATTGAACGTAATTCTTCTTCAGTTTCAATAGTATTTTTAAATTTTTTATTTTGTTCCAAACAGACTTCACTCCTTCGATTTACGACTAACATATGAACTGATAATACCATTCTTCTTTAATTAAATGGCCCTTAAAAGCAAAAAGGGAGCAATTCTTATTCCGCGAAAGCGCTCGATTGTTGAATAAGTCTATAAACTAAGCTGTGCCGTTAGTTCAATAACTTCAACAAAAAAACCTTTAATCCTTTTTAAACAACAAGAAAAAACGAATTCTAAAATCAAAATCCGTTCTTCGTAAATTCTTATACTAACTCTAACACAATGTTTGGAGTCTATGTGGCAACACATTGGCGCTGATGTGTTTAATCATATTAGCTAAGTTCCTATTTAGTTGAAGCAGAAGGTGTTATGACATAATCTAAAAGCGTTCCATCGTTAGATCAGTATTTACTGAAACCGCAGCTTTATTACCTTTAGCAGCTGAAATCATTAAAGAGGATGGTTTAGACCTTTCTGTTTCCCCTGCAATATATACGTTTTTTTGGGTTGTTCTACCAACACCATCTGTTATAACTTTTCCATTTTCATGAATTTCACAGCCAAGCTTCTCAGCAAACTGATTTGGGCGATAATAAGATGGGGCAACAAATCCACCCGATCTTATAATTGTTGCTCCTGTTTCAAACTCTATCTTTTGTAAGTAACCGTCATTACCTATTAAGTCTTTTATCTTTTCCGATATAATTTTGATATTGTGTTTTTGTAACTCTATTTTACCTTCTTTAGATAATTGAACTCCATTCGTTAAGACAACCAAATCCTGCGACCAATTATAAATTAACTTAGTCAAATGCAGTACATGCTCCTCTTTTTCTGCAATAACCACTAATGGCTTATCTTTTTGCTCCCAGCCATCACAATACGGACAACTAAATAGACTTATCCCATAAAACTTTCTTATACTTGGTATAGTAAATATTTCATGAATACCGGTGGCGAGTATTATTTTTTCTGAAACAAATTCCTGACTAGTAGATGTTTTGACAGTAAATCGCTCATTACCTATATCCTTTATGATTTCAGTAACTGTTGCAGTAAAATATGATACGGACGGGTAATTCTCCAACTCTTTTAACGCTATTTCTTTAAACCCTTGTGGTTTTATCCCATCTCGAGTAATAAATCCATGTGACGCTTGTGTCACTCTATTCCTATTCGTTCCATCGTCAAATATTGCAATGTTTCTCCTAGCCCTTCCTAAAGTTAAGCTAGCACTTAACCCAGATGGACCTCCACCTATAATGATACAATCAAGGACATTCATTTTTTTACCTCCGTATTGATTTTGTTTTATTTTGAATTGTAATTTGCAAAAGAGAACTTCATTATTTCCCCCATCATGGATTTCCATTCTTACACACTAAAATTAAATATGAAAAGAAGTGACGGTGTGTTTAGCGACAACAGGAGGTATTGCTTTTATTTTTATTCCTAAATCTGAACATCAATAGTATAGTGAGACTACAAAAAAAATCATTCATGAATAATAAGTTGTCAAATCAAAAAGGATCAAATTTATCGTTATTGATAAAATGACCCTATTTCATATCGAATTATTCAGTTTAATTCCAACTAAGCAACCTTTTCACAATGTGCGGAGTGTATGTGGCAACAATGAATGCTAGTGAGCTATATAGGCTTAGTTCCTAATTTTAGTGGAATCGATTTATACATTCAACTTTAGCTTCCTCAACTGAAATACTCTCTAGTTAAAGAAGGAATAAGAAAAAATCCTGCACATCAACACAGGATTTTTAATCAAACTTTGAAAAGTTGTATTGCGGTAAGTCTATTAAAAAGCAAAAGACAGTCGATTTTATCCAAAAAGCATGGTTGTTCCAAATTCATTATTCTAAATTAGGATTGGTATAACACTCCACTACATTCAGTAAAGCACTTTTAATAAACTACTTGCCATTAACGGCTTAAGTGTGATGATTATACGGCTAATCCTTTACGCTATAATTTAATTACATATCAACGGTTGAGATTTTTTCAAAGGTGGTAACCGGGCTTTTCGTGGATATTTTCCCATTCCTTGTGGGTAGCATTTTTTATTCAAGGCATCATTGCTACTTAGACACTTTTAAACGACATATTTAGACCTTCTTTTTTTAAGGCTGTTTTCCCAAAGAACTTTTTGTGAGTAGTAAAAATTATATTGACCTTTGCCTTTATTCCTCTTCTAACTCCACCACTTTTAATCGTTTGCATTTAATTTTGTTATCATTTTTTTGAAATGTAGCAATGATAGAGAGGGATTATCTAAATGCGAAATAAATTGTGTTTCAATAAAAGAAAATTCTTTGGGTAAAGCTACGAATTGTAACTCATAGTAACGAACATAGCGTTCATAAACAGATCTGGGTAATAGAGTGATGCCTAAGCCAGCTGCTACACAACCTAAAATGGCTTCTAAAGAGCCGAGTTCCATTATGCGATAGGATTTAATCTTTTGATGCCGTAAATATTTTTCTAGCTGAAAACGATACGAGCATCCAACTCGAAAAACTAAAATATTCGTACTTTCTATAGAAACGTTCTTTGTATGACCTGGATAAATCAGAACCATTTCTTCAACAAATACTGTTTTACATTGTAACAAACTATGCTGAATAGGACCTGAAATAAAGGCACCGTCAAGCTCATAATTTAAAACTTTATCAATTAAAATCGAAGTTGGATTCGTTTTTAAATTTAATGTAACATTTGGATACATTGTACAAAAATTAGATAGAATAGTAGGTAAATGAATCGCTGCTGTCGTTTCCATTGATCCTATGAGTAGGGAACCGGTGGGATTTTCTTGATCTTGCATTGCATTTTCCGCTAGTTCCATCGTTTTGAATATTTGTATCGCAAAATGGTACAATTCCTCTCCTTTCGGCGTGACACTACATCCTCTATTATGACGATAAAGTAGTTTTGTTTGTAATTGCTCCTCTAACTTATGGATTTTAATCGTAGTGTTTGATTGCGAATAATTTAGCCTCTCCGCAGCCTCTGAAATACTCCCTAATTCTACTACGAACCGAAATGCTTTTAGTGCCTCAATATCCATCATCTCACCTCTGATATTAATATTATTAATATTTAGTATACAAAATTCAAATTATATTTAATATCTAAAAGTTGATACAATTGAACAGAAGTAGATATTGTTTAGGTATTTTACTACTAGCTGAGCTTAGATATAAAAGGAAGGGGAAATGATATATGATCTTTAGCGAATTACGTTACCCTATTATTCAAGCACCAATGGCGGGTGGAGTATCTACTGCTAAATTAGCAATCGAGGTTTCTAAAAATGGAGGACTCGGTTTTTTAGCAGCAGGATATAAAACGTCAGATGTATTAGAAAATGAGATAAAAGCCTGTATAGAGGCAAATGTATTATACGGGGTTAATCTATTTGTACCTTCAAACGAAATGCTTGATGAGGCAGCATTACAAGCATATAAAAAACAATTAGAAAAAGATTTTTCAATATCATTACCTGTAAAGGAATGGTCGGACGATGAATGGTTTGAAAAGCTTGCTTTGGTAGAAAAATATAAAGTGCCGTTTGTAAGTTTCACATTTGGCTGCCCAGAAAAGCAAATTATAAAAAGATTACATAAGGTAGGCTGTCAAATTATTGTGACCGTTACAAATATAGAAGAAGCAAGAATCGCATATGAAAGATCAGCAAATGCTATTTGTGTACAAGGTATAAATGCAGGTGGGCATCGTGGAACATTTCAAAATACAAATTCGCTAAATTTTGAACCATTACACGAATTAATTATGAAAGTTAAAAATGCAGTAAATATGCCTATCATTGCAGCTGGAGGTATTATGACAGGGCAACAGATAAAAGTGCTGTTAATTGCTGGAGCAAGTGCTGTTCAATTAGGAACTGCATTCATTTGTTGTAATGAAAGTGGTGCGAATGAAGTATACAAACGAGCGTTACTTGAAGGACATTTTCATAAAACAGAATTGACAAAGACATTTACAGGTAGGCTAGCAAGAGGTTTATCTAATGAATTTATGAAAAAATATGAACTAAAAGCACCTAATGTATATCCGGCTTTGCATTATATGACGCAGCCGATTCGAAAACAGGCATTAGAAAATGAGGATCCACAAGCTATGTCTTTATGGGCAGGCACAGGATTTAAGATGATACGGGCATTACCAGTGAAGGATTTGCTAGGAAAACTTGTAGAAGAAGCAAATTTGTAAAGTATGAACATAACTCACGCTCTGTTGGAATTCGTTGACTGTAACTTGTAGAACTGATGTAAGAATAATAGAGACATAAAATACACAATATAGATACGACTGACTGCTCTGTAATACTACGATAAATATCTAAACCAATTTCGATTAAGGTTAATAGAAATATTCATTCAACTCACTCCCTTTTAAAAAAAATATAATTTAAATTCTTGTCTGTGTGTGTTATTCTGCGCCGTTAGTTGAATAGCAACAATCTTTTCGAAAACAGCCTTTATCTGGAGGGAGCGCTTTTACATGCTTAGCAAACTTTCCGTTATTTTCGCAGTAATTGGTACTGTTTTATTGAGTTCCCCTTATTTTTATCCAAATAACTTTGAGATTCTTATGATATCAGGATTTGCTGTACTTATTATAAGTGTATTTTTAAGTTTTGCTGCTGTATTCAAGGCCAGATACTCCCTTCTTATGAGTATCTGGTTTTACTATTGAAAACGAGTACAGATCGACCGTTTTGGAAAAATTCGAATTATTTTCAAGAAAATTAAATCTATTACACGCCAAGGGGCATATAATTAAACTAAAGCTGCATAGAAAGAAAACTAAATTTTTTAGGAGGATTTTTATGTTCCAAACCTTAGACCATTTTTTGCAATCTTGGGCGTTTGAAGCGGGTGCTACACAGAAACTACTAAATCATCTAACTGATGAATCTCTTAAACAGGAAATCACTTCACAGCATTGGACGTTAGGACGTATTGCTTGGCATACCGTTACGGCCATTCATATTATTATGTCCAATACAAACTTAACGTTCGAAGCTCCATCTAAAGATTATCCAGTTCCTACTTCTGCTCAATTTATAGCAGACAGTTATCACCAAGCTAGTCATGCATTTGTACAGGCCCTAAAAACTCAATGGACAGATCTTACAATGAATGAACTCGTTGATTTTATAGGTCATCAAATGCCTAATGGTTCCCTTTTACTGTTTTTGCTTCAACATCAAAGCCACCATCGAGGACAAATGACCGTTCTTATGCGTCAAGCAGGATTAACGGTTCCAGGCATTTATGGTCCAGCAAAAGAGGAATGGGCAAACTTCGGAATGGAAGCTCCACAAATGTAAAAAATTATATACGATGTGATTGAATCTATTTTGATTGAAGTTTTTCGTCTGAATTATCGGAGAATACTCTTGGAAGTTTTAAATGGTGTCGTTGTCGTTCAATATTCAATTGCCTTTACAAAATAAAAATGGAGGTTGTCCTAACAATGGACAACCTCTTATAAAGTTACTCTTACTTTTCTATAATTTTTGCCCCTGACGTTTTACACAGTACGATTGGATCGCTTCCCCCTCTTTGTATTTTTCCCTCTGATCAGGTCCACAAGAAACGACTTCATTTCCTTTTCTATAATCTACATATAAGGAAACTTCAGCAGCTTCTTTATACAGGGCTTGTAGTAGATTTTTTATCACTGGATAGTCTTGTTCTTCAAAGCTTTTGTCTATTCCGTAATAAACAATCATTTTGTACTGTTTACTAAATGGCTCCACTTTTTCTGTTACTGGCAAACGTTTTGCGGCCTGTACCTTCGTTATCGGTGCTTCTTCAAGAAATTGAGTACCAATTCGTTCGGCAATTGGGGTAAATAAAATAGGCCAATATTGCTGTAAATAGTTATCATCAATCTCATTCATATATAAGTCTAAGCTAGCCTCAAACTTCAAAAATGGTTCTTCCTTTGTTTGTAAATAGGACGTATATTCGCCTAATTCTATTTTGTTATACGAATATTGAGTTTCCTCTACTTGGATTCCATAACGCTCCTCAATGGTTTGAATAATCGTAGTTCGATAATTATCCATTTTCGTAGACGAATTCACTTTAAATGCTATTACCAAAAGAATAATAATAAAAAATCCAAATATCATGACACGCTTCATTAGTTACCTCTTAAAAATTTATTATTTATATAGCTACTATCTAACAAATTTATCATATACTAAAATAATTTAGTTGGCTATTAAAATTTCCATATTTGTATATTTACTTTTCGTTAAGAAGATCACCTATAAAAAGACATACCTCAGTATGTCTCATTGCTAGCGTATCTGTTGTTCGTATTGTTGACCGTCTAGCGTAAAAATGAGTTTTAATGGTTTTTGGTCATTCTCTAACTCCGCTGGCACGATACTGGTAAAGTGAAATACCTCTGTTTGTGATGGTTCAATGATACGTTCTAGGTTGTCATCAAATTGAGTTCCTTTAAATTTTTCTATCGATACTCCATCGACCCCATACTCAAACCGATTATCATGTACATATTTAATATCTGAAAAAAATTGATCGGCACTTTTATCTACTGTCGATATATTTTCCAATGACAACCAAGTATCGAGAAGTAAGTAGTTATCAGAATGCAACCTAGACCCTTGTTCTGAGTTGGTAGGAATGCTTTCCTTCCCCAACGTATTATTGATTATTGAAAATTTCGCAACATCGTTGACTACAACTTGTTCACCTATTTGAATAAATGGTGAGTGCGGCGTCTCTTCTACAACCTTCACCGTTTTATCTCCATCATTATCACAAGCAGTTAAGAGTGTTGCCATACATACGAGTGCAAGTATTTTTTTCATAATGCACACCTCCATACCCATAAATATACATAATTGTATTCTTTTCTACAATATATTTTATTGATGGTAAAGAAAAGGGTAGCACGTTAAGTAATAAATGGTTCATTTTAGTAATAGCCCTTGTTATTCATTGAACCGCTGTAATAAAATGGTTGACCTTATGATTTCAACAGTGCTATATTTAGTAAATCAGTAATTTACTAAATTACTAAATTTGAATGACTAAGGAGTTTTAAATAAATGAAAATACCTACACATTTAAAACATAAACCTGTTATCGTCGCCGAAAATTATGCCAATATTGATGGGCGTACTGCTTATCATACAGATGCACAGGGGCTTTCACTTGGCTTAGCTCAGTGGAATGACAGAGGAAAGGTTGATATCTCGGCGAAAGTATGGCGTCATACAGGTGGTAAATGGTCACGTCAATCGGAGGAGCTTCCTCTTCATCGTGTGCTTGATCTCGCTATTTTAGTATGTGAATCACAGCTTTATTTTAAGGAGGCTTACTGCTTCGAAAATTTATATGATGAAGAAAACCCTGTTATTAAACGTGTTGGCTTACAGGGCGATGCCATGACAGTGGAAGTATGCACGGAAAATGAACAAATTAATGAGGATATTCAGCTCTTTACGAAAGCATTGAGTGATGATGGTGAACTAATTGGCGAACGACTACGCACGTTATCATGTGTTTTAAAGGAAATGGGTTATTAAAGTTATTACTAAGGGGATATTAGAATGAACCAAAATTTATTACAAGATGATAAGCAACTACAAAAATCTTTTTTTAACTTTTTAATTCCTGTTATGCTTGCGAATGTGTTGCAATCATTAGGGCAAGTCTTTGGGATGTTTATTGTTGGGCGCCATTTAGGGGTCGATGCGCTTGCGGCAATTTCTGCATTTTTTCCGTTCTTCTTCTTTTTAATGGCATTTGCGATTGGCATTGGCTCAGGTAGCTCTATTTTAGTTGGGCAAACCTTCGGGGCTGGCAATCATGAGAAGATGAAGGAAGTTGTAGGGGTTACCCTCGCCTTCACGACAATTTTATCCATTGTCGTTGCGATTTTTGGTGGCTTTTTCATTGAGTGGATTTTACGCTTTATGCAAACACCTGCAAATATTTTAGATATGAGTATTAGCTATGCACAAATTTTATTTTTCACGTTACCCATCATGTTTTGGTATATGGTGTACACGACCTTCATGCGCGGAGTTGGTGACTCAAAAACACCATTTTTATTTTTAGTGATCAGTGTTGTGTTAAATATTGCATTCCTTCCACCGTTAGTATTTGGCTGGCTAGGTCTACCTGAGTTTGGCTTAAACGGCGCTGCCTATGCGTCTGTTTTATCCAATCTGGTAACGATGCTATTATTATTTGCCTACCTGCATAAAACAAAGCATTTACTGCGTTTAGACAAATCTATTTTACAGCATTTTAAATTAAAGAAGGATATTTTAGCTTCATTGCTAAAGCTAGCCATTCCATCGAGTATTAGCATGGTAGCGATCTCTGTTGCGGAAATTGCGGTCATTGGCTTCGTGAACGTCTATGGCTCAGATGCTACTGCCGCTTATGGTGTTGTCAATCAGGTGGCAAGCTATGCACAGGTGCCAGCGATGAGTATTGCCATTGCGACATCTGTATTTGTTGCCCAGGCTTTAGGCGCAAACTCTACGGAAATGATCAAAAAAATTCGTCTCTTAGGTGTGCGTATTAATTACATTTTAGGTGGCGCCATTATTTTAATCATGTATTTATTTGCGGAACCTATCCTATCTTTATTTATTAATTCTCATAACACCGTGCTCATTGCAAAGGATTATTTATATATCACATTTTGGAGCTATTTAATTTTTGGACATACGCAAACTGTTTCCGCTACAATGCGAGCTACTGGTGTTGTCTTATGGCCAACTATTTTCCTAGTCATTGCCATTTGGGCAGTAGAAGTACCATTAGCGTTTATGTTATCGCACCACACTTCACTCAAACTAAATGGTGTTTGGATAGCTTACCCTACTACCTTCTGTGTGCATTTTGTATTACAATACGCATACTTCAAGCTAGGCTGGCAAAAACGAACTTTAAAAGCAATGTTAAGTGATTAGTAACTGATTTTATCATCATTTGAAACAAAAAGAGAGCATCATTTCAAGGAAAAATGAAATTTGCTCTCTTATTTTATGTTTCCTTCAATTATCTTTTTTTCCCCATTGATACGGTTTTTTAGCCCAATTTATCAAAACCAACATGAGATACATTATTACAATCGTTATACCTAACATCAGTGTATTATCTCCCCATGTAATAGGTTCTTGAGCCCTCCATTGATTGAATGTTTTTACAATAAAATAAATACTAGGGTAAATAAAATAAATGAATTGGTCTCGTTTCACCCTATCCCCCCCTACTGATGATAAAATATTACGCATAGTTGTCTTTATTTGACTAATGCTTAAAGTGCTTCCCAGAAGAGTCTGTTCCTGCTGCAATAAAATTTGAAGATGTCAGTAAATCCCCTCATTTCATTCTTCGCTCAGAGTGGCAAGCTTCATCATTGTTTTCCAATTGCGAACAGTTGCTGGCACCTCTAGCTTATTTAGCTGTTGACTAAGTTTTGCATTGCGAATGCTTTCGAAGAATAAAAGATAGGCATCTCTGCCATTGATGACACAACGTTCTTTATCAAGGCTCGCATCTAGCTTTTTTGAATACCATACTACACTTCCAAGATGGGTGCCACCAACGAAAATTCTTGGTGCAACATCGTATGGCGGTTCATTCACGACTGTTATTCGATTATCAGGATCGTGTTTAAATAACACGTTCACATGAAGTTCCATCAATTCTAAATCAGATAACGTTCGTACTTACCACAAAAGTGCGCTATTTTTTATTTTTCGGGATTACTTTGCTCTATGCCGGATCGTAATTTTTTAAGTCTTCGGTAGGAATCGTCTTACCGTCAATCTCGTAATATTCAAACTGCCCTTTTAAATCATTAGCGAAATATAAATAGACGATTTTGGGTTCGTTTTTAAAAGTTACTTCCACATGATACTTGGGTATGCCAAAAAAGCTATACTTACTTTCAAGCGTTATTATTTCTGATTCCTCATAGCCCCTTATTTCCGTTAAATATTGCATCACTTTATCGGAAGCCTGATGTTTTTTAAATTGAACGAAAGCAACAGAAGCGAAAATAATTAATATTAGAATAGCAAGGATAATTAAAATTTTTTTTATTTTAACCACTCCCCTAAATATAGTGAAATTTTAATCACGACTGATGAATGATGTTAAATAAGTACCAGTATTTTTAATATGTCCCGGCGTTACCCACGACACACTTGCTGTCAATCCTATTTGCGTAACATCACTGATTATATTTCCCCCCTCCTTTATAAATATAGAGTTATTTAAGGCTGAAATCTTCGACCATGCTTGAAAGCTTGAGGAGTGTTTTCCAATTACGGACGGTAGCGGGAATCTCAAGCTTATTCAGATTACCACTAAGCTTAGAATTTCGAATGCTGTCATAGAATAATAGGTAGACATCTCGTCCATTTACGATACAGCGTTCGTTGTCATTTGCATAAGATAAAAACTTGTCATAATTGTCCTTCGAAGGGGCTGCTGGCAACAAAGCCACATGCAGACATTCCCCTACAGAAGAAGCATTCGCCTCTACAATCTCCTGCTCTGTAAAAGGGCATTGACTAACAATTTGCTGTAATTCTTCAGCTGTTCTCATAACAACGATACTGGATATCCCAAAATCCTTTTTTATTTTATCGTGAATTTTCTCTTGCAAGATCTCCTCAGATTCACCCGATTCAAAAAGGATATTTCCACTTTGGATATATGTCCTAATGTTTTGTAGGCCTAGTTGTTCGAGGGAGTTTCTTAATTCTGCCATGATAATTTTGTTATGTCCCCCAACATTAATCCCCCTGAGGAATGCGATATATTTTGTCATAGTAACCCGCCTTTCTTTTTCCATTATCTTTATTATAATGTATATTTTGTTTTTCCTGTTTGGTTTCTAGAGAAATTAAAAAAGTAAGAAAGAAAACCTTTATTACTTTTTTTCGTTTATATCATGTGATGAAAAAGTAAAAGGAGTTAAAAATGCATAAATATAGAAATTCATTCATTGTAGCTGCTACAAATATTATCACTATTTGTTTAGCTCCAATCATTTATGATTCAATGCTATCCAATATAATTGGTTCATTACTTTTTAACTTTGTCATTTTTCCTTTAATTATAGTTTTTATCAATGTAGTTCTTTGGTTTAGCAAATTCAAACTTGAATTTGTCTATCATATGCTATGGGCTAATCTAGCTTTCTTTTTGTCTTTTATTGTTTCTTTTGTTCTAATCATAGATCCTACTAAAGAAAAGCCTCCTGGTGAAACTCTGGTTTTGCACGCAGATTTTTTATTAATTATGTACATCGCAATATTGCAGTGGTTTTTTTTACTTGTATTAACGGGCATTCTTTATCTAACGAAAAAACTTCTTACTAAAAAATAAAATTTTAAAAGAAGGTTGTTAAACAGGTGTCGCAATTGCTCGTTATTTTTAGTACCGATGCGAGCATCTTTGAACTGTAGTTTAATCAATTTCAGCCTTGGCGTACTTGTAGCTGTCGCTTCGCTTTCGCACAGAAAACATTTGTAGCTGTCGCTTTGCTTTCGCTACAGTAAACCCGAATAAAGATAAAGTTAGCAAGTGAACCTCATTTTGAAAAATTAATCAAAATGAGGTCCTTCATGTCGTATTATAAAATTTTCAGCAGTTACTTTAACTCATATGAATGTCTATTCCATACTGATGTAAGTTCAGTTTCCTTGCCACAGATTGGGATGCGAAATTATCCCACGATGTACTATATAGAGCAATTCGACCTCTTTTTTGTACCTCTGCTGCCCAAGCATTAGTAACATCTATACCGTACCCTTTTCCACGGTAATCTTCATACGTGAATACGCTTGCTTCATCTGCTTTTTGGGACCTCCTTGCACTACAACAAATAGAGACAGGAATATTGTCCTCCATTATTACAAAACAGGGTTCCTTATATTCAAAATCCTCAAATGTATATGGAAAATAAGGTTTTAAAAGTTCTTTATTTTCGTGAGTTACTTGTATTACTTGTGTATGAGAACCGTCCATTACATCTGGAAACACATACGCTGGGCCAATCCATAAATTATTGAATTGACGGTCTATGCTTAAAACATTGATAAATTCCCCAAGATAAGTAACGGAATTTGTATCTATAACCTGTTCTAACTTCTTTACAAGGCTCGCATCTAGCGTTTTTGAATACCTTACTACACTTCCTAGATGGGTGCCACCAACGAAAAATCTTGGTGCAACATCGTATGGTGGTTCATTCACGACTGTTATTCGATTTTCAGTATCGTGTTTAAATAACACGTTCACATGAAGTTCCATCAATTCTAAATCAGATAACATTATATCCCTCCGTAATTTAACTTATCAATCTAGGTTTGATTGTTTAATCATTCTCTCCATCTTCTTTATCCAGAATCAATCTTGAAGGACAGTAATTTAAAGTGAAAATGATGTAGAGTTGTATTCCATAAAAAAATTTGCTACTATAAAAATACAATGATGAGAGGACTGATGAATGGACGATGATTAACTAAACTATATTTTTATTTGAAATGAATAACTTCAAACTTCAAAAATATAGGATTAGTCTGTCCATTTTTATAAATCAGTTTCCACTTTATTTGTCATGGTTTTAATGGCAATTAAGAACTTATTTCATTTAAGTGAAAGACTAATCCTTCCAATTACAACTTGGGAGGATTTTTTTATTCTCTCATAGTCATAAAGGAGAGAGAAAAATGTCCGATTCAGACACTATTGTTACGCATGTAATACTCCGTATAAGTCGTTAATATCCATCACACTCATACGGAGAAATTTAGCATAGATGGATGTGCCGACTTTGTAACAAATAAAAAGTGTAGATACAAAGGAGGAATTATCATGTCAATGATAAAAGTTCAAGACTTAACTTTTTCTTATCCAGGTAGCTTTGACAATATTTTTGAAGGTGTAAACTTTCAAATAGATACAGATTGGAAACTTGGATTTATCGGTAGAAATGGTCGAGGTAAAACAACATTCTTTAATTTATTATTAGGGAATTATGAGTATAGCGGGAAAATCATTTCTTCGGTAGAATTTAATTATTTTCCTTATCCCGTTTCAGATAAAAACAAGTATACGCATGAAATCATGGAAGAAATTTGCCCCCAAGCAGAAGATTGGGAAATTCTTCGTGAAATATCCTATTTAGACGTTGATGCCGAGGCAATGTATCGTCCTTTTAAAACTTTGTCAAATGGAGAACAAACAAAGGTGTTGCTAGCTGCACTTTTTTTGACTGAGGGTCAATTTCTATTAATTGATGAGCCAACCAACCATCTAGACACTGATGCACGTAAGGTTGTCTCTGATTATTTAAAAAAGAAAAAAGGCTTTATTTTAATTTCACATGACCGAAACTTTTTAGATGGATGCGTTGACCATATCTTATCTATAAATAGGGCAAATATTGAAGTTCAAAGTGGTAACTATTCTTCTTGGAAGTTAAACTTTGATAGACAGCAGGAACACGAAGAAGCAACAAATCAACGTCTACAAAAAGACATAGGGCGATTAAAACAGTCTTCAAAGCGTTCAGCAGGTTGGTCTAATCAAGTGGAAGCTTCTAAAAATGGGACCACGAATTCGGGTTCTAAGTTGGATAAGGGATTTGTAGGACATAAAGCAGCAAAGATGATGAAGAGAGCAAAGAACCTTGAAACTAGGCAACAAAAAGCTATTGAAGAAAAGTCAAAACTGCTAAAAAATGTGGAAAAAACTGAGGAATTAAAATTAGAACCATTGGATTATAAGTCAAATGAATTGATGGTTTTGGCTGATGTGTCTGTTAAGTACGATGACAAAATAGTAAATAAGCCAATTAGCTTTAAAGTTGAACAAGGTGACCGAATTGTACTTGATGGCAAGAACGGAAGTGGAAAAAGTAGTATCCTAAAACTAATTCTAGGAAATCCAATACAGTATACAGGCTCCATGCATATAGGTTCAGGCCTCATTATTTCCTATGTCACACAAGATACTTCTCATTTGAAGGGGCTGTTATCGGACTTTATTGAAGAGCATGAGATTGATGAAACGTTATTTAAATCCATCCTACGTAAGATGGATTTTGACCGAATTCAATTTGACAAAGATATATCGCATTATTCAGGTGGCCAAAAGAAAAAGCTACTTATCGCTAAAAGTTTATGTGAAAAAGCTCATATATATATTTGGGATGAACCGTTAAATTTTATTGATATTTATTCGCGCATGCAGATTGAAGAGCTTATTCAAAGATTTAATCCTACAATGGTTATTGTTGAGCATGATCAGGCATTTCAACAAACAGTTGCAACAAAAATTATATCTATGTAGTTAAATATTGAAGAGAAGAATCCATTTTGATCAAACTTTTTTTCAAAATGGATTCTTTTATTTTTCCGTAAAGTTTATAAGGTGTTTTTGAACATATTTTATTTAAGCAGCATCCACATTTAAAGACGTTATCACACCGCCCTTTTGTGGGAGATGCAATCTTGAAAAAAGTGTATTTATACAGTCTTTCACCATGTGTTTTCTTTTTTCAGTGTACTCGTTTTCGTAAGCGTCGATATCTTTATTGAGATGACTACAACTTTGTTGAATTTCTCCGTTCTTTTCTTGCTGGATATAAACGTATGTTTCTTCTGGTTCATCTTTAAAAATGACAAAAGCACGTGTTCTTTTTATACCTGCATCTTTTTTCATTGAATGGGATGCTTTAACTTCTAGCAACTCATCAGAATTATACCCCACATTATAAAGGTGGTCTTTTGTTGCATTTTCCATAAATAAGGAGCGAATAGGATTCCCATATAATCCATCATAAACGAGAAAAGGAACCGCTATAATCACTCCAATGAATAATACAAGACATAATAGTATAATTTTATTCAAAACGCACCTCCTGTTTCAGGTAATTTTCTCCACCTAAAAAATGATTCAACTTTTACCATCATTATAAATTTTACAACAAATATCCAATTTTCATGAGATTATTATTATTATACACACTTGGACTACCTCCTCATCTTGCAATCCAAGCCTATTTAATACTATTTTTAATCTCCCTGCAGGTGAATCACTAAATACAGTATAAGCAGCCTTGTACTGTTTATTTTTATGAGGAATGGCTTGATTTCTATTGTATTTTAATAATTTAATAAGTCTTCTTCATGTTTAAAACTAGCCGTTTTTTCTGTTTGTTGAGGCGGTTAATTAGCAACTTCTCTGTTTTCACTACTTATAATCCACTCTATTTATGTCTAAGCTAAAAATGTATCAGATCAGCTCCTTAAAATATATACAACTTTCTAAAAGTAGGTCGAAAAATGAAGACAATAATCAAATTTATCATAGGTTTAAGTGCTACACTATTGCTTTCGGGATGTTGGGATGTTTCGGAACCCCAAAGAATGTACTATATTAACGGTGTTGGCGTCGATTATAAAGATGGGCAATATGAAATTTATATGCAAATCATCAACTTTGCTAATGTAGCTAAAACAGAGTCACCTAATCCCCAAGCACCACAGGCAGAGATTGGGCATGCTAAAGGAAAAACAATGGAAGAAGCCTTTTTTAAAATGTACCGCTCCATCGATCAAAAAGTATTCTGGGGGCATATGAATTTTGTTCTTTTTTCTGAAGAAGCCTTAAAAAGTAAAAATGCAATTGCCATTATTGACAGTTTTCTACGTCATCGAGAAACAAGATATCAAATCTTGGCGTTTTGTACGCAGGACTCAATTAAAGACATCCTTCTAGTCGCACCCATATTAAATAAATCCCTTGCAGCTTCAAAACTTATCGATCCACTACATGCAGAAGAGATACAAAAAATTTTTGAGCCTGTTGATTTACGAAACTTAGTCATTAGCTTAGATGAACCGAGTCATGAAGTAAATATTCCATATGTTTCACTTTTAAAAGAAGAATGGCAAACATCCAAAGAAACCACAGAGGAAACAGCGCTCACAGGTGTCGGAGTACTTTCAAAAAATGGATTTAAAGGCTTTATTAAGGACAAGAATGCATCGGGTATTCAATGGATGCAAAAAACAAAGGCCCGAGGAGAAGTTACCTTTAAAATAGACGGTACTGACGATGATTACTTATCAGTAGATTTGGAAAAATTAAGTGTAAAAATAGAACCAATTGTCAAAAACAATCAAGTCACATTTGAAGTGGATATGGTTTTTGATGCAACTGTAAATGGTTTCAGAACAAAAATTACAGGAGACGAAATAAGAAAAAAAGTAATCGAGGAGGTTAAAAAAGATATTAGAGCAACCTATCTTGATGCATTAGAAAAGGATATTGATATTTACCGCTTATCCGAGCAGCTCTATCGAAAAAACGTAAAAGCATGGAAGAAATATGAGAAAGATGGAATAGTTCCATTAACAGAGGATTCAATTAGTAAACTCGACATTAAAGTAAATAAAGTGAATCCTGGTCGAAAAACATTTGCTGAAACAATTAAAAAATAGCTATGGTATGCTTTATCCAAGAGCGAAAATAATGAACTGCATCCTAAGCTCAGCTTTTAGGGAGCAGTTCACCCTCTTGGTCTTTAGCCATTCATAGTTATGATGGTTTTACATTTATTAGAGAATAAATATTCGTGTCATATGGAATATCATCTTGGTACATATAGTTTTTTAAAACCCCTTCTTTTTCAAAGCCTAATTTTGTTAATAGCTTGTTTGAAGCTTCATTTTCGGTAAAAACAATGGCACCGATGCGCATTAAATCCATCTCTTGAAAACCAAATGAGATGACTCGATTAACGGCTTCCTTTGCATATCCTTGCCCCCAACTGTCTGGAAAAAGTGCGTAGCTGATCTCAGCTCTTTTATGTTCAGTAGACCACTCTTGAAAACCAATAGTTCCAATGATACCTTCTTGCCCTTTTATGGTAATCCCCCATTTGATGCCCCGTTTTTCATCATAATTCTTTGAAAAATTATTTATGATTTGTTGAACTTGCTGTAAATTTGTTAATGGTTTCTGCCCATAATGACGTAGCACATCAGGATTAGAAAAGCATTTTAAAATATCTGTGGCGTCATTTTCAGTGAGTTCTCTTAATATTAATCGTTCTGTACTTAATACAGGAAACATTTTCTTCCCTCCACTCTAAAAAAGTTATATTTGCGTGAAATCGATTATTTGAATCGAACATTCGAGCTTTCAATGTCAATCTCCTTCAAAACTCCTAAAAAAATATGTTAAAATCTACTTTTCGGTAGTATAATAATTACATATTTTGATTATAGGAGGCTCATCACCAAAATCTGGGGATGACAAAATCAATGACCTGTTTCCAAACGTAAACGGAGGAAAAGATGGGCATCATTTCGGTAGCCAAAACC
>NZ_JBIWDH010000050.1:0-28132 GCF_044761885.1 Lysinibacillus sp. NPDC097231
GGACACCCTTGCTCTTGGCTAACCTCTACTTCTGTCTTCGGGGTTCGGGACTTGCACCCTATAGTTCATACGCATGCCGGGCGCACATAAAAAAAAGCGAGTTTGCAATGAATGCAAACCCGCTTTTCTCTATTTTATTTCTGGTGTAACAGCTAATATATTTTCAAAGGTTTCACGTTGCTTAGCTTCTTCTTCATTTAACAAAATATGGATATCTCCATGATCATTTGACGTACGAATCAAACGTCCCATACCTTGCTGCAAGCGCAATTGCATAAACGGTAATTCTACTTCTTCATATGGATTTTCTGCAAACGTACGTTTCGCATCAAATAATGGATCATGTGGAGGGAAAGGTAAATCATAGATAACAACACGTGTTAATGCCTCCTCCGGCAAATCTAAACCTTCCCACAAATGATATGAGCATAATGTTTTGATGGTGCCTTCTTGGAAATCACGAACAATGGCAGATAGCTCACGATCCCCCTCAAATGCTACATACATTCGCTCCATAAGAGGTAACTCCGCTTTAAAATCTAACATTGCTTGTTTTGATTTAAATAAAATTAACGTCTTTTCACCATCACGTAAAAGCTGTTGAACACGCGTTGTTTTCTCCTTTTGAGAAAGTTCATGTAAATAAATTCTCATAACTTCTTCA
This sequence comes from Lysinibacillus sp. NPDC097231, assembly GCF_044761885.1. Lineage (NCBI taxonomy): Bacteria > Bacillati > Bacillota > Bacilli > Caryophanales > Bacillaceae > Lysinibacillus > Lysinibacillus sp. NPDC097231. Next base: position 665 of record NZ_JBIWDH010000050.1, read on the forward strand.
TAATCAAAAGGAGATGGAACAGAAAACGATTGATAATCTCGAATACCTAGACTATAGGCTATATATGAAAAATCCTTGTTAACAGATAAAGTTGCAGAAGAAAAAACTATTGGAAGCTTTTTAGAGAATAATTTTTCTGCTAAAACTTCTGTGATGAGACGCGGCATAATAACGAGCGTTTCCTCCCCGTCTGTTTCCTCTAGCCAATCTACGGCATCTCCTTGTGCTATGAAAATACGTAAAGATGCCTCGTATTGTTCTAAATATTCTTCTGCCATATTTAATTCATACTCTGGAATCATGTACATTTCAGATTCAAAGACTAATTCCTCGAGTAATGTTTCGACATCATCGACAAGTTGTTTACCATATTTTAATAGTGCTGGTGATTTATTAATGCGTTTGCGCTCTTCTTGAGATGCAACTAGATCATCACGAAGCTGGTCAAAAAACAACTCATGATCATCTTGTAGTTTTTCCATCGCATACAGTGTACGTTCTCGCACACCATCCACCATCAAACGTTCTAGTAGCCTTACAATTGTTGTCGCCTGAACTTTATACGTCATTGCTTTTTGAGCAGCATATTCTAATAAATGACCTTCATCAAGGACAATCATAGATACTTCAGGTAATAGGGCTAATTGTCCCTCACGTTCACGAGACTCCTTTGTCGCTAAATGCTCCATTAAAAAATCTTGCGAACAAATGATTAAATCAGTCGATTTACGATAATGTGCACGATGTAGCGTTTGACCGCAACGATTCCGCTGATCACATACGGAGCACTGCATAATCGAGTTATAATTCACTTTTTGCCAATCTTCATCACTGACAGTCGAAAAATCGCTTCTTTCTCCATACGGCTGTATAGCTATCATTGAACCCTGTGCATATACGCCATCAGGTATTGAAAACGCGATATCATCAATCCACTCGTCAGTTTCCACTTTCTCAGCTTCCTCAAAGCGCTTTAAACATAGATATTGGTCTCGTGACTTTGCTAAACGGACATCGATTTCAAGATCTAACGTTTTCTGTAATTTATAAATATCGCCGCCCTCTTTTACTAGCTGATCAATTAATGTTTCATCTGCACAGGCAATAAGGGCTGGCTTACCTGTGTATCGAGCATAGGATACAGCTGGTAGTAAATAGGCAATCGTTTTCCCAGTTCCTACCCCTGCTTCCGCAAAAAGCACGTTTTTCTCTTTTAGGGCCTGCTCGATTTGATAGGCCATAAAAATTTGTTCATCACGGCATTCAAAGCCCTTTTCAGGTAATTCATCGTAAAGGACGTCCCCCATCCAGTCACCTAATGACTCAAAAAAGGAGCGATCCTTCGATAATACAAATGGTAAAGATTTACGCAATTGACGTTCCCCCTCTAACTATCTGGTCCTATTATACGCGACGAAACGGAAGATAAGAAAAAATCTTATCTTCCGTTATCCTTCGCTAATCTCTTTTAGACTTTTGCCCCCAGAATTGGTAATAATTCGTTTCAATAAAGCCATTGAATAATTTTCGTTTCTTCGTTGATTGACGACCATACAATTCTTCAAAGTTTTTCATTGAGGACAACATGTACACAGACCAAGTTGGATAGTTTTTCATGACTTTCCCTAAATCGCGAATCACCTGCTCCACGACTTCAACATCACCAATACGCTCCCCGTATGGTGGATTGCCAATCATGACACCATCTGTTAGCTGTGTCGTAAAATCACGTGCTTGCATTTGCTTAAAAGTAATCATATCACCGAAACCAGCTTCTAGTGCATTTTCTTGGGCAATACTTACCATGCGATGGTCAATATCAGAGCCAAAAATTTCAAGTGGTTGGTCATAATTCGCTAAACTGTCTGCTTCATCTCGTACTGCATCCCAAATTTTCGCTTTCATCCATGGCCAATTTTCTGAAATAAATTCACGGTTATAGCCTGGCGCGATATTTTGCCCAAACATCGCAGCTTCTAATGCAATCGTGCCAGAACCACAGAATGGGTCAACAAACGGTCGGTTTGGATTCCATTTTGAAATTTGCACAAGTGCCGCCGCTAATGTTTCCTTTAAAGGTGCTTCCCCCTGCGCCTGACGGTAACCACGCTTATGCAAGCCAGCACCTGATGTATCAATGGTAAGTGTAGCCACATCTTTTAAAATTGAAACCTCAATTTTATAGGTTGCACCAGACTCATCTAAAAATCCTAAACGCTTATAATGCTGCTTCATACGCTCTACAATTGCTTTTTTAGTAATCGCTTGACAATCTGGTACACTAAATAATTTTGATTTGACAGACTTCCCCGATACCGGAAAAGCTGCATCAACTGGTAAGTATTTTTCCCAAGGTAAAGCTTTTACACTTTCAAACAATTGCTCAAAAGATGTAGCTGGGAATTGTCCTACAACAATTTTTACACGATCTGCTACACGTAGCCATAAGTTTGTTCGTGCAATGGCCGTTTCATCACCTTCAAAATAAACCTTACCATTATCAACTGTTGTTTCATAACCAAGTGACTGTACTTCTTGCGCTACAATTGCCTCTAAACCCATCGCAGCAGTTGCTACTAATTTATAGTTTGCCATATGCTAATTCCTTCCTTGATGTTCAATTTCCCAATACTCCATAAACTCTATTAGTTCTTGAAGAGGTAATGGTTTACTGTAATAATAACCTTGGATTATATCACAGTTCATTTTACGTAGTATATCCACTTGTTGTGCCTGTTCTACACCTTCAGCAACTACTTTCATTTTTAGACGATGTGACATTTGGATAATCGCATCCACAACTGCCTGTTTTTCATCGAGTGAGCAAATATGCTGAATAAAGCTTCGATCAATTTTTAGAAAATCAAGTGGGAAACGAACTAAATAACTAAGTGACGAATAGCCTGTCCCAAAATCATCAATAGAAATTTTAAAGCCTAATTGCTTAAGTCGCACAAGCTTACTGACCGTTTCGTTTGCACTGTTCATAACAGTACGTTCTGTCACTTCTATTTCAAAATTGCTGGCAGGCGTGTTATAACGCCCTAATATCGTTTGTATAGAATCTAAAAAGTTTTGCTGCTTAAAGTGAATACTTGAAATATTGAGGGCAATTGGTGTCTTACGGCCACACTGTTGCATCTCAATAACTGCCTCACAAGCCTTTTCTATAATCACTTCGCTTAAAGGAATAATTAATCCTGTTTCCTCAGCGTAAGGAATGAATTCTGCAGGAGACACAAATCCGAGCCTCTCGCTATTCCAACGAACAAGAGCCTCTACGCCTTGAATCTGCTCATTTTCCATAGAAATTTTAGGTTGAAAATGCAGCTCAAATTCACGATTTTCAATAGCTCTTCGTAATTCCGAATCTAATAATAAAACACGTTGAGAGTCGGTTTGCAATTCATCAAAATAAAATGAGTAGCCGTTAAGGCCATTCTTTTTTGAATAGGTCATTGCCCTGTCAGCGCAATGAATCAATTCCTCTGTCGATTCACCATCTGCAGGATACATACTAATACCAATACTTGTAGAAATAAAAATATTCTGACCATCTATTTCCATAGGTTGTTCAATAATACCAATAATTTTTTCAGCAAATTTTGCAGCTTCTTTGACATTTTTTACATTCGTTAATGTAATAATAAACTCATCGCCGCCGTACCTTGCAATGATATCTTTATTTTTTAACAATGATTTAATACGTTTTGCCACTTCGACAAGCATTGTATCTCCGACAGCATGACCTAATGTATCATTAATTTGCTTAAATCTATCTAAATCTAAAAAGTATACTGCATGCTGTACTGAATGAGAAATAGTAGAAGTCGATTCTAGCAGACTATCCATTCTTTCAATATAGGCAAATCGATTTGATACATCTGTTAATGAATCAGTTAACAAACGTTTTTCTAGTTCATTTTCTACTATTTTTCTTTCAGACAAATCTGTGAAAATTCCACAGTAATTTGTAATTTCTCCCTCGTCATTGGTTACACCGACAATTGTTAACCATTCTGGATATACGTCTCCGGTTTTACGTCGATTCCATATTTCCCCTTGCCAAATACCTTCTTGTCGTATCTTTTGCCACATCTCTAAATAAAACGTCAATTCATGTACACCTGACTGTAAAACGGCAGGCGTTTTTCCAATCACTTCATCACGCTTGTAGCCTGTTACAAATTCAAATGCAGGATTTACCATTTCTATTTTTTTATATTTATCCGTAATCATAATGCCTTCAGATACATTTTCGAAGATTTTCGTTATTAAGGCAGTAGGAAATTTGGAAATCGAGTTTAGCTTCCCCAGACTATTCCAATTGTTCACTCCGCTCATGTTTCCGCTCCATCCTATCTCTATACTACCCTCATTATTAGAAAAGCGCATCTGCGCTAGTCACCCTATGTAGACAAATATGTACATCCTTGCGATAACAGTTTTCAGATGTTTTGCTTAGAAGCGTAGCGACAGAGGCATGACCAACAGTGTGTTGCCTTGTTCTCAAACGTATATCGCATATGTCTAGACTTGATTAACAAGTACCATTTTTCTTACTGAATTCAAAAGAAAAGCTCTCCACCGAATTGGAGAGCGCTTGTTATTTCTTAGTTAAGCATCAAAAAATTCCATAAGCCATGTTTTGTTCCCGAGTACTCAATCAGCTTGCGCCTCGTACAGCCGGGTAGTAACCATCTATCTACAGAGCAAACTCTGTCCCTCTATCCGTTCATTTCCTTCTAGAGAGTGCCCCTACCATAATTTGGGTTTCTCACTCGTGGGGTTTACCTCGTTCCACCTTGCAAGTTTCCAAGCAAGCTTCGTCACTGTGGCACTTTCAGGAAGTTTCAACCATATCTAAAAGACTTAGGTTTTCCTTCCGCCGTCAGCCTTTACAGCTGCCTTACCTTATTTTTTCAGTAAGCACGAACACTACGGCCATCTCAGAACCGTGTGAGCATGGACTTTCCTCTACGACGTCTAGCGCCGCAGCGATTACTCGAATTTCATGATGATACGAAAGATTATACTAGAGTTTTATGATAAATACAATATAGTTGATAAAAATTATTCGTATAACTTACTACCAAATACATGTTTTTCCAAATTCGAAAGACGTTTTAAAATATCAAAGTTTGTCGTACCGGCTGCTGATGATGCAACAGGTTGTCTCTTAGGTGTATTATCAATTTCTTCTTTTAACTGTCTATTTTCTTCACGTAGTTGGGCCACCACTTTTTCGAACGTTTCATAGTCTTGAATAATTTCATCAAGAAATGAATCGACCTCTTCTACATTGTAGCCTTTAAAATTTTTCTTAAATTCCTTTTCAAGGATCATTTTTGACGTTAATTTAATGTCCATTCACATCGCCCTTCCTCACACTACATACACGAATTCATTATAGCACACTTCATCACATTATATCGTCTGAAAACATCGATTGTAAGGCTAAACTTGTCGTTTCTTGCGGTTACCTGGGAAATTATTTCTTATTTCCTAATCTGTGCAACCTCTTATCCCATGAAATTTCCCATTTTTGTTTTTGTTCCACTCTCCATTGATCATTCTTTTTAATTAATTGTATGCCTTCTTGCGTATAATATAGGGCCTGTTCGTAATCTTTTATTTGATGTTCATATATCATAGCTAGCTGTTCTAAGACATGTAACTTTTTACGTGAATCAACAAAATGTAGAGATGCCACAAAAGCATCAATTGCTTCGCTAAATTTTTTATTTCTTTTATGCTGTATGGCTAAATAATATTGAGCATTTCCTGCTTCAAGTGCATTAAATTGAGACGTAACCTGTTCTAAAACCCTTACGCTCTGTGTACTCTCCTTTAAATCGGCATACCATTTCCCAATATTTGTGAAGGTTTTTGCAGATTCTTCACCAGCCTCTTCAAACAGCAAGTTCGTAGAGTGGATATAAAGCGTAATAAGGGAAAGTAAATCCCATTCATTGTGAAGAAGTACTTTCATCAGTGCATCTGGTACACCACTTTTAATAGCATCTAAATAAATAATAGGCGCTAGATAACCTGGAATATCCCCAATGCGAGAAAAACCAAGCTTCTCTTCTTCCACCGATTTTAATTTCATTTGTTCCATATCATTTTTCCATAAACGCTTTGAACTATGCAATAAATCAATTTGTCGCTGTGTACGTAATTTAGGCAAAACTTTTTGATGGAGCGTCCATCGTGTTTCAAGCTGCGGCCAATCAAAGCTTTTGCCATTGTAGGTGATAACCGTTGCGTTTTTTTGCCATAGCTTAGATTCAAAAAGTAATGCTGTCTCGTGCGCAGGATCAGCAAGAAGATATTGCGTTAAAATAAAACCTTCATCTGCTACTTCTAAAAAACCTAAAAGAAAAATTTGCGTACCTACACCCTTTAAACCTGTCGTCTCTGTATCAAAAAACAATACCTTTTCGTTCATGTCTAACGCATATGGATGTTCAAACTTTGCCTCTTGCCATTTTCCTAATGCATTAAAAAATGATAGCAACTTATAATGACCATGTTGATAATGAAACGGATATTGCACCTGTCGTTTAAAAACAATGCCAAATTCATTGTCTACAACAGTTAGTCCTGCTTTTTCCCACTGCTCCGTATAGCTTGGAGCAACAGGTTTTTGATATGCAGGTTTATCGTTGGTTTTATCCGATTTTGCAGTTTTTTTACCTAGCATTTTTTTCATTTGTAAGATTTTATTTTCATAGGACATTTATTTCACTCATTTTCTGCCTGTAGTATAAGACTCTCTTGCAAGATTAACACGATTATTAAACTCATTCAAAATTTTCTTTGCTATAAACGCATATGTAGGAGCTTACCCGCGCTATGGTCCTAAATACTCGCGATTGGGGTATGTTTATCCGCGAAGCATTGTTCATTACCCGCGTTTGGGTTGCATTTACCCGCGAAGCACTGCTCATTACCCGCGTTTAGGTTGCATTTTAAAATTGCGTGAATTTAATTATTGTTTACTTATATAATAAGAATCTTTTGACCACAAGGGTTTGCGGGAGCTATTGGCACGAATATCTGGAAGTATAAATCGGGAAGCAACTCTTTTCCTTGAACGAGAAAATGGAGATGAGGTTCCTTTAGCTATTAAGTGAGATAAGAAGGAGCGCGAGAAGCTTTTGTTAATAATTGTTATTGGAGATGGAAAGGTTTCACAAACAGTCGTTCATAACCCTAGCTCACTTTCAATTCCTACCGATGAATTAATTAAGCTAAAGAGCATTTGGATGAAGAGGAATTTGACACTAAAAAGAAACAAGTATTAAGGATATAAAATGTAAAAAACCACTCAATTAAGAGTGGTTTTCTTCATTAAAAATTAAAGTTTTACGATATTTGCAGCTTGAGGTCCACGTTGACCTTCTTCTACTGTGAATTCAACTTTTTGACCTTCTTCTAGTGATTTGAAACCTTCACCTTGGATAGCTGAGAAGTGAGCGAATACGTCTTGTCCGCCTTCTACTTCGATGAAACCAAAACCTTTTTCTGAGTTAAACCATTTTACTGTACCTTGTGTCATTTAAATGACCTCCATTAATCGTATTAAATAAAATCATATTACTTCAAAAGAAAAAATTCACATATTACAAAAAGTATCTAACAAAACACGATTACTCTTTGTAATATGTGAATTCATTGTATCTTTTTACGAACGATTTTATTATCTATACTATACAATAAAAAATCATATTTGTCTAGTGCAAATGCGAATTTATCAACTTTCAACAGTTCTTCCGTAGTTAATTAGTTAAATTTCGAAGATAATTCAGAATTAAGTCCCTTTTTATGAAGATATTGTTATTAGTAATTAACAGTAGCTTTTCCACTTGTATCTATCAATTATGTCTCGGTGAAAATGTTTTTTATAAACTAAAAAGAAGAGGGCTTAAAGGAATAGTGTTAGACTTTTTCCCTCAAGCCCTCTTTGTAATCTAAATTAGCTCTACTACTCTTTTCTTCCCCTGTTGCAAACTATCTTCGCCCCTATACAGGAATGAACACCCTGGCTCACAAGGACAATTCGCCACATGATGAAAAGTTTTAGGTCAATAAATCCTCCCATAAATAATAGACTAATTTTTCACTTAGCCCGAAACCACCAAGGCAATTATCGAAAAACGTTGGCAGCTCATTATAGGATGCCTTTACTAAGTCAATCCTAACCAAATTAATCTAGTTTCATTTAAAGAAAAGAATTGCTACTGGAACAAGACTTATTAAAATTATTTAATAAACTATAGCCCCGCGTTTTTTACCCAATTCTCAGTAATCTCAACGAATTTTTTAACTGCAGGTGAAATAGGCGTTCTGATCGCTAATGCAATTGTCCGTGTTTGCTCTAATTCAAGTGGGATAACCTTGATGGAATCTAATTCTTTAGGGATAATCATTTCTGGTAAAATACTAATACCTAAATTATTGTCAACCATCGAAAAAATAGAATTTTCATTCATATTTTCGAATCGAATATTTGGCTCAATGTTGTTTTCTTTAAAAAATAGTTGTATATCGTCAAAGCATTGATAAGTTGGCATAATGAAAGGAGCATTTTCAATATCTTCAACAGATAAATATTTATTGTTATGTAAAGGGGATTGCTCTGATACTACACATAAAAGTGGTTCAGTCTTTAACTTTACAATATCGAATGAATGTAAAGAGGTTGTTTTGTTATTAATAAAACCACAATCCACATCACCATCTAGCAACCATTTTTCTATCTCAGCATAGTTTCCTTCTATTAGCTGTATTTCTATATCAGGATATTTCTCCTCCATTTCCTTGATAATATAAGGAATCCAGTTTGTAGATATACTACTAAATACCCCTACCTTTACCGTTCCTTTATTCAATCCGTTAATTGCGTTTACTTCCTGCTTTAACATATCGTTATAATAGAGGATTTCTCGAATCGTGACTAATAAATCCTTGCCATTCTGAGTTAGCTTAATTATAGAGTTGTTACGAATAAATAAATGAAAGCCAAATTCTTTTTCTAAACTGGTAATGGCATGACTCACAGCAGATTGTGTTAATCCTAATTCTTCCGCTGTTTTTGTAAAGCTATTTACCTCTGCTGCTTTACTAAAAATTTCATACTTAACTAAACTCATCGTAGACACCCCAAGAATTTTTTTCATGTACTTCATTATAATTATTCGCTGTATTAATGACAAACATATACCTATAATCAGGATTACATTTAACAATTGATTAAAAGGAGCTGTATTGTGGTGAATAAACTATTAATTACAGGAGCTGCTGGAAAGATTGGTCAACATATAACCAATACTTTATTGAAACATACAAACTATCACTTAAGATTGGCAGATATTCATTTATTGCCTTTAGAAGAATTTAAGAAGTCTTCTAAACATGAAGTTATTTACCTAGATGTATCAAGTTTAGAAGAATGTCAGGAAGCATGTAAAAACATTGATATTGTTATTCATTTAGCAGGAGATCCTTCTCCAGATGCAGATTTTTATAGTTCTTTATTAGAGAGTAATATCAAAGGCTCATACAATATATTTAAAGCCGCAGCAGAGAATGGTGTATCTAGAGTTATAGCTGCTTCTAGTGCTCAAACAGTTGAAGGATATCCACTAGATTTTCAAGCAACCGATTCTACACCTGTCAGGCCAAAGAATATGTATGGGGTTAGTAAATGTATTGTGGAAGCACTTGCATCTTATTTTGCTTATGAAAAACAGTTACAAAGTATCGCTATCCGTATTGGTGCTTATGATGATTATAAGCCTGAGGGTAAGCCACTTTCAGCTCGAGACATGAGCGCCTATATAAGTCCAGAAGATTTTAGTGATCTTCTCCTAAAAACGATTTCTGCTAAAAATCTTCCACCCTTTTCAATCTTACATGGTATCTCTGATAATCGTTTTAAACGCTTAAATATAGAAGAAACAAAAAGATTAGTAGGATATACTCCGAATTCAGATGCGTTTAAATTGAGCGGAATTCATTTTTTTGACCGTTAGACATTTGCATACAAAGCATATTTAAAAGGAGAATTTTCTGTGAAGATCCTAACAAAAAAATCCAAAAAGATTGTTCATTCAAAACAGATAGAAACTAAAAGTACATTAACTTTTAGAGATTACTGGAATGAAATTATTAAAGCACTCATTGCTACTAAGTAAATTTTTCAATTTGATTTAACCATTTAATACCTTTTAAGTGAATGTTCCAACTTTAATTAACCGAATTTTCTTTCAATTGATTTATTTTAGAAATTGTAATTAGCAAAAGTGGAAGAGCGTGTTTTAAAGATTGAAAAACACGCTCGCATTTCGGGGCATTTTAAAGTTTGAAAAGTTTTATTTACATAAGTATGATTCCTTTGAGGCGTTAAAACAAGCCGATGTTTTTTGTGCTAAAGTGCAGAGTAACGTAGCAACAGCAACAAGGTTTTCCTCTGTCGAGAGTGTAGTGAAATTACAAGAACTTAACAAATACTATTCCGATAATAGTCAATACTAGAGCGGCAATTCTTCTACTATCAATTTTCCTTTTTTGTAAATTAAATATTCCAAACTGATCGATGATTACAGCCATAATCATTTGTCCCAATAGAAAAATCATTGTAGTTAGAACCGATCCAAGTACAGGTAATAAGACAATGTTACCTGTTACGATAAATATGCCAAATATACCTGCCATATATACCCAAGCAGGAATACGATTTTTTTGAGTGTCATACAAAGGAATCTCTAAGCGACGTCTGGTAATTAAAATTAAAATTAGCAAGATAATCGCGCCAACGAAAAAAGAAATAAAAGTAGCTCCTAAAAGAGAGCCCGTTGCAACGCGAAGTTCTCCATTAATAGCGGTTTGCAGTGGTGGTAAAAACCCGGCAAAAACCCCAAGAATTATCCAAATGATTTTACTATCCTTTTTCTCTTCTGATGACGCAGTTAGATCACTTTTCTTTTTAGATTGAACCAATGAAATAGCTAAAATCATAATGATAGTCCCGATTATTCTAGTAGTACTAATAGGATTAGCTGGTACACCAAACCACTCAAAATGATCGATTAGAACTCCTACAATCATTTGCCCAGTTACAGTTATTATTGTTGTAACTGAAGCACCTAGTTTTAAAAAAAGAATGACATTAGCCACATGAAAGCCAATACCAGCTATTGCTCCACCGATAAAAACATACAATGGATATGAAAAATCAATCCCAAAACTGATTCCTGCAGGATCCACTATTAAATTAATAATGAGTAGTATCACTGACCCCAAAGAAAATGCGATGAACGAAGCTGTTAAAGGAGTTTTTGAATAAGAACCTAAACGAGCACTTATAGATGCCTGAATAGGGAAAAGCATTCCTATAATTATCCCCATAATTAAGTAAAGTATGATGATTTGCATATATTTCCCCTTTTTCTTTTTAAAATTGATAAAAGATATATAGCCTAATATACTAATTTGAAACTATAATCAAAGATTTTAAAGACTCTTTATATCCCTGATTCAAAAAAAAATAAAAAGTGGATAATTCCACATTTTTTTAACAAGATCTCATATTTTCTGATTCTTAAACTCTTCCTCCATTTTTTTCTCTGTCGAATGCCTTATTTTTTTAATAATCACCTCTTATAAAAGACTTAATGTATCTACAATGACTATAATAGATTTAATCGTATCATTTTGTCAAATCATTTTTTTGTTATCATCAGATGATCCGGATTATCCTTGACAGTGAACTTTATCTGCTGATGATCATATGTACAAACAAGCGTCACTGAAAAGAATGCACTGTTTCAATGTGATTCTGTGAAAAGTTGTCTAACGTTTTCACTTTTATGTCAGGAATCACCTTCATCTTAACGTATTGTGACTCGCCCTAGGTGATATGCCAATTATAAGTACTAGCCCTTTAACCTTCATTTGGGGAGCTTCTAATTGAATATTAGCATCCGCCGAGGCTTTGTGCCAACAGATGTTTTTTGTGCGAAAGCGCAGTGCTAACCTGGCGACAGCGAAATAGTTTTGTCTATGCGAAAGCGTAGCGACAGCAACAACATGATGTTGATCACTGAGGCGTTTTAACAGGAAGTGAAGTTCTTAGCCTGAGTTCCTCTATTTCAGCAGGTGTTTTTTGTACCGAAAGCGTAGCGACAGGCACAGGTGTTTGGACACCCGCTGAAAGAAGTTAAATATTTTTATAGTTTTACAGGCAATGAATTTAAAAATTTTACCCGGTTTTCATTCTTACCTAAAGATACATAGCCACAGTGTAACCATTGAATGTTTTTCATTCCTACAGCTTTCAATGTAGCCTTAATAAACGTTTTTTTAATACCATTTCCGCCTATAAATTGAATATACCATTTAGGAGCTTGCCCGGTTGTGATCACTTTCACGGATTCGATATTCGTTAACAGCCCTTTCATCGTTCCATTCTTATTTTCAATATAAGCAAAATCTTTAAGCAGCACTTTATCTAAAAATCCTTTTAAAATAGCTGGGACATTATACCACCAAACTGGGAATATAAAAATTACCTCATTACTAAACTTTAACATTGACTGATACTTACCCACTAAGTCATGTTCAAACTTCCCTCTTGAATATAATTTTAATTCACTAGCATGATAAGTTGGATCAAATTCATCTCTATACAAATCAATAATTTGATACTCTTGATTTCTTTCCTTAAATGTTTCTACTATTTTAGTTAAAATGGCATGATTGTAACTACCATCCCATGGATGAACATATACGATCGTTTTCATATTTTTTTCTCCTTTAGCTTTTTAATGTGGTGGTCACCTAATATGCAATAGTGCACATACTTGCACATATAGAACAGAAAAACTCAATGTTAGCAACTTTTTAAGAGTTTTTCTAATTGATCTGTCGTTAATTTAAATTTATTAAATATCACTTGGCTATTTACTTCGTAATATATATTTCTGCCCATTTTTGTTTTAGAAACAATTTCAAACCTATACATTAAGTCTAAATGCCTTGAAATAACTGATCTATCCTGTGGGAGATTTTCAGCAATTTCAGTGATATTTTTCGCTCCATACACAGCTAAATAGCGAATAATTTCAATTCTAACAGGATCAAATAATGTTTTATAAAAGTCAAAATCAATGGCATTATTTATTTCATTTGAACATTGGAGTTCTTCGTCTCTGTTCATATTTGGTCTCACCACCTGTACATATGATATATGCATGAACATGCACACGTCAAGTCAAACGGTACTGATAATAATGAACTACATAGCCCAAGTTAACTAATCTTTACTAAAAGAAGAGGGGTTGAAGATTTAGTCTGTAGCCTCTCCCCCTCTATACTTAACATGATATTTAATTTTTTATAAAGATTTTTCCGCCCATTCCATTGCTTCACGGTATAAAAGATCAATGCTAGATAGATCAATATTTAGTTGAGGAGCTAATTCCTCTAAGCTTATCCAATCTAATTTACCTAAGGCAATACTGAATTCAAGATATGGTGTCATCTCAGTTTGATGACCTAAAATCGTTTCCGTTATGTCTTCTGAAAATGGTAGCTGTTGTAAAATAACGTTTATTGGTCTTTGTAATAAAGTATCTATTAATGAAAACATGCCAACTAGAAAATATTCTGAGAAGTTTTTTTTATAGGATATTTTCGCCAATTTTTCACAAACCTTCGCACGGAATAATGATGTGCGCATAATCTCTTTAAAAAGATCAGAATCAGTGTTTATATCCATTTCCCGCATTGCTAATAAGTAAATCCACTTGCGTAAATTTGATATCCCAAGCAGTACTATCGCTTGTTTTATAGAGCGCACTTTGGATTTAGAGCGTCTAGAGGAATTATCGATCATTTGCAATAATTTATACGTTAATGAAAGATCACGCTCAATATTATCAGCTAGTAACTGTATATTAGGTTCCTCTTCTTTTAATAGCGTAATAATGTAGAAATATTGAAGGGCATTCGCTGGTATATCTGTAGCTTTAATTATTTGGGGTTGTTCAAAAAAATAGCCTTGGAATAACTCATAACCTGAGTGTTTTGCAACTTCAAATTGATTACGTGTCTCCACTTTTTCAGCGAGTAGCTTAATGTGCGGGAAATTTTCCTTCACTTTATTTTCAATTTCCATTCGTTCAAGCAATGGTGACAATAAAAAATCAACCTTTATGTAATCAATATGGGCAAATAACTCATCATAAACTTGTACATGCTCATCCAATATAAAATCATCTAATGCTATTTTATATCCATACGATTTTAGCTCAAATACTCTCTCTACTAATTGCGATGTTAGAGGAACATCCTCTAATATTTCAATTACAACCTCTGATGGATTTAAAAATTCATTGATCGAGCTCATGAGCAAGTTTTCTGTAAAATTTACAAAACAAGGCTTACCTTTTGTTACTTCTTCAATACCAATTGAAAGAAATGAGTTTACTAGTACGTCAACTGTTGCTGCATCTGAATCGACCATCGGAAAGGAATTCCCATTTTTACTACGATATAATAATTCATATGCCACGACTTCCTCATGAAGGTTAAAAATAGGCTGTCTACCGATAAATACTTCCATTTTAATCCTCCGTTTTTGTGTAATCAATGTAATATTTTCATCATGTTTACTATACTAACATTTCGTTCTATACAGCTTCTGAACAATTTACTTATTAATGTCACTGCGATATCTGCTTTATGTATCAAAAAAGACTAGGCTCACAAAGAAGCCTAGTCTTTCTTGGTTTGTTTAAGGTTTAAGACATTAACAAGATTACATAAAATAGCTTACCACATAGTACTGAACAAATTCTGAACATACTTGAATCATTCAGCTATTACATCTGTAACTGTTGAAAGTTCAGCTGCTTTAATTTTCTTCTCTGCTTTTTTTGCTTCCGCTCTGCTTGTAAATGTTCCTGTCTTGATTCTCCATTTACTACTAATCTGTTCAATAGATGCACTCCAGCCAAAGCGATACTTCATCACATCATGTACATTTTCTGCAACTTGTCGAGATTCATATGTACCGGTTACAACATGAAAATTCGATGTCTCGTTTAGGACCTTTCTCTTCCGCACAGTGCCTGACGAAGCATTGCTAACCATTGAAATGAAATGTGACCAGCTTATTCGGTCTTCTCGCATCTCCTTAGGACAATTTTTATCACTAAAATCATGATGCTGAACTACATTGCTAATTGGAATGTTTTCATCATTCATAATTCTAGCAACTATCTCAGCCGTATTGCTAACAGCTTGTCTATAATCTCCATCAACATTGACACAAATAGTTACTTGGATGCCTTGTAAATTGCCTTTTGCTGAACCTGCTCCCACACACGCATAGTCAAATAAAAATGACTGAACGGCTTCTTTATCGTCAACGGTTAGATGCCAACTTACCTCTCTAGAATGACCTATATATTGTAAACGAGCATAGGCATCTGCATCCGCCCCTGATTTCTCATTATCCGTTTCATGTATAATAATATATTTTTTTGTATTCTGTTTTCCATAAGTCATTTTAGCTGCCTGTGTTTCCTGAACTAAATACTGACGCCATACAACCATTATTATGTACCATCCTTTTCGTTGGTTATCTCTGCAAAACTATTATGATTCTTATGCAACTGATACCAAAATAATAATTGCTTATAGCTTACGCTAGTAAACTAAACACTTTCTGAACAAACTGGCTAAACGGAAAAATGACCAGACAACGGATGTCTAGTCATTTTTGACAGTTGTTGTGATCCTCACAATAATCACAACACTAATTTATCACAACACTCTAAACAACTTCTGAACATAAACAAACACCCCTTACATACATGGCGTGTTTGCATTTAACTTTTATTATTTTGAAAGCTGTTCTTTCCCATCTTCATCAATCATATAAGAGTGAGAATTTACTGCTTCTTCAATTTCTTTGAATACCCAATGTGTGTCTTTGACATCTGGGAAGCTTGGTTTTGTGACCCCATGTAATGGACCACGTTCAAACATACGGTTTATCATCACGAAAGCTTGTGCACGTATTAAGTATGCATTTGATGCGAAGCTTCCACCTTCAAGACCGTTAATGATACCTGCAGTACGATTTGCTTCAATGATCCACTGTTCCTGTGACCTTTTGTATCCTTGAACGTAATGGCAACATCCTCTTTTACAAAAGCTGCTTAAAGTTATTGCTCGTTCTTAACCTTTATTCCAAAACCTGAAGAACAAGAAGAAATACACAAAAAGCTGTTCATTGAGGATCAATTGAAGGGGTTTGATTTTTCATTTTAATTTCCTTTATAGTATGATCGGGAATATTCGCGACCTCAGTTGTGTGAATTAGCTTCGGTTGAGGCATGCTCTAGCTATATTAATCAACCGAGAAATAGGAGAAAAAAAAACACCTTTTGTTGAAATATAGGTATTATACCTTATAAAACGAACATCGAGGTGTTTTTTTATGGATAATCATGACTATTTTACTATCATCGAGAAAGGAACTGAATATTATTAATTGTGTCACATTATTCATGTTTTTCAGATTTCTTATCGATTATACTAGAAAAAACACTAATCGTGTCGGAAGTTCATTACTATTTATTCTTAGGTTAATGTGGATTTTATAAGTTACAAGGGGGGGAGCAACAAATGTTTTTTAAAAAAGGTCTGGATACAACAAATAGCGATCTTATCAAATTAAGCGAGTTACAATTACAATTAGCGACACAGGGTCAGTTTGATTACCAATATAAACACGTTGCAGAGAATGAAGAGTTGCAACAGTTCATACATAACTTGAATGAAGTGAATAGATTACGACAAGCGCATGAGAGTCAATTACAGCAAAGAATGAGCCATGTAGTTAGCAGTAATCATATAGGTTTTTGGGAGCTACAATTACCAACTGGACGCTTAGAGGATCGACAGAATGTGTTTGTTGTTTCAACAGAACTAAAGGAACTTCTTGGATTCGACGACCGTGCTTTTACAGGTGGCTTTCATGATTTCGAGCAACATATAGCTGTGGCGTACCAAACAGATTTTAAAAACTTGTTAATAGATTGTCTACAGAAGAAAACACAGTTCAGTTTTGAACACTTGATGCGCTTTCAGGATGGTCTGGAACGCTGGGTTCGTACTACTGGCACAGTTACACGCCCTTCCTCGGATGAAGAGCTCCACATTGTGGGGACAGTTATGAATATTCACGAGGATAAAGTAAGTGCGGAAAAAACAATGGGTTATGTCACTCGCTATGATTTAATTAATGAAGCACTTGTTGAAGCACCGTGGGATATGATTGTAGATCAAGGTGACCCCTTGAACCCTCAGAATTCCTTTTGGTGGAGTCCACAATTCCGTAGAACATTAGGCTTTAAAGATGAAAATGATTTTCCTAATATCATGAGTTCATGGAGTGATCGTCTGCATCCAGAAGACCAACAGTTAGCGGTTGGCGCGTTCAGTGCACACTTATTGGATTATTCGGGTCGTACGCCATTTGATGTGGATTATCGCCTACAACTAAAATCAGGTGAATATCGTTGGTTCCATGCGAGCGGTACAACGCTTCGTGACAGTACGGGTGCACCTTTACGTGTGGCTGGGACAATTCGTGATATTACACATGAAAAAATGAAAGAACAAGATGTGCAGGAGACGATGGCACGTATGGAAGAGTTATCAGCATCCATCAATGAAATGGTTGTTGGGATCAATTCCATCACTGTGCAGGCACAGGAGCTTGCACATACTCAGGAAAAAACGACGGTTGCTGCAAACGAAGCAAAAGGGTTAGCAGATGAAACACAAGTCATCTCGAATTTTATTCGTGCAATAGCCGATCAAACAAATCTACTTGGATTAAATGCGGCAATAGAAGCGGCACGCGCTGGGGAACAAGGAAAAGGATTTGGCGTAGTAGCTGAAGAGGTCCGTAAATTAGCGGTAAATTCAGCGGATGCAACAGGAAATATTGAATCAAGCTTAATGCAAATCAAAGTTTCCATTGATACAATTATCGATTATATGGATAAAATTAGTGAGCTTGCTCAAACGCAGGCAGCCTTGACGGAACAACTGAATGCCTCAGCTGATGAAATTGGTAAGATGTCGCAGGATTTAGTGGGGTTTTCTAAACAATAGTAGAAAAATTCCCCAATTATATAACTTATGAAATTATCCTTCATATTGAGAAGAACGGCTTAAGGTAAACAGATAAAATAAAAATTTATTTTATCTAAGTGGGGCACTGAAAAAGTCCATAAAATGAATTTAGCCATGGCGGAAATGATTAATCGTTTCTGCCATGGCTTTAGCTTGATGCTGTTGATTTCCATTTCGGTGGATACTTTCCTTAAAAGTTCATTCTCCGCTTGTAATAATCGCTTTTTCGCTTCTAATCGCAATTTTCCCTTCTAAACTTAATTCCCATTCTATTGGACGACCTGAATTCATTTTCCGTGTATCTTGTAGCCCGCTCTACTCCAGTTATACGATAAGCTGCACGCCAACCATTATCACTAATAGCTTGGACATTTGGATTACATTTTAGTTTTCTTGCTCTTTTTTAGAAAATAATCTTTTCGTCATTTCATACCGCTACGATATCTTTTTTCTAATTATAAACAAAAGTACCCTATAGGATAGATTTTTTCAAAGTATCTATCTTATAGGGTAACTTTAATAACTTTGCCTGTTTTTATTAAAATCTAATGATATTGAGTTTGGTAGTTCCTTTTGCCGACATTAAAAGTAGCAGTAGCAAATTTGGCGACAATTTATATCGTCCAAAACAACAAAAAGCGATACTGAATCATCAATAAAATGAACATACAGATAGTTGCTATTAATATAGCATTCCATATTTTTCTTTTTCCGCTAACTTGCTTATCCCTAAATGATTTTAAAATAGGGATAGCTGCAATTATCATGCCAATAGAAAAAACTGCATTAATTATTAGATGTATCCTAAAATCTCCTATTGGAGAGGACATAGCCGACATAAATCTCAATATAGTCACTATCATGTTGATCATACTTAATAGACCGATAACCGGTAATAGATTTGTTTGTTTATATGCCGGTATATTAAGAGAAATCCCCTTCTTTTTACGTTTTCTCAATAAAATGACAGATATGAGCGCAGCGATGGAGCCTGTAATAAAAATTATTATACAAAAAACAAAAGCAATCTGATTGAGCTGGATGTTTTTGTATAGCGGCATTTTTAAATAGTCCCGAATATTTCCTGTGCGAACTTTATCAACCTGACCGTTTTCATCTAACTCAAAGGATAAAAAAGCGAGAGACCCTCCGCTTCGTTCCAATATAGAGGGATTGGAATCCATTCGTTCAAAAACCAAGGGGGCGACCTCTGCAAAGTGAAGTGTTTCTCGATTTGGATCGATGGAAGGCCGTACTTCAATTTCCCCGTTTCCCATGTCCTTTACAACAATACTATCACCAGAAACCAAATATAAACTTGACAGGAAATTGCTATGAATCATTCGGCCCGAATAATAAGTTCCACTGAGATTTTGGGTATGGAGATTTGGCACAATAACCTTTGCTTGATGAGAAAACTGGGCAGAAAGCGTATCTACAATTTCAGTCCGCACACCCTCCGATTCTCCAGCTACGTTAGTAAGCACACTAACACCGAAATTTTCTTCCGGGACGAGACTTAAAAATGCGGAAAAGTTGGTAGTATTTCCTCCATGTTCTAGTAAGCGAACTCCGTTTTCCTGACGCAGCCAAAACCCATGGGCATTAGAAGGCATACCGGCAGAAACAGAAAGTGAATCGGCATGCATTTCTTTAAGCATTTGAGGCGAATTAAATAATGAGTTTTCTAAAGCACCCTCATAATCCATTTGAGCGATCATAAACTTTGCCATGTCTTCTGCAGTTGAGATAATCGCGCCAGCAGGTGCCTCATTTAAAAAGTTTTCTGGTAGTAACTCGAATCCTTTTGACGCACTGCCATAACCCTTGCTTTTATTTTCTGCAAACTCAGGCAGGTGATAATAATTTGCATAGGCAGTACTTCTTTGCATATGCAAAGGATCAAAGATATGCTTTTTTACATATTCTTCAAAGCGTTCCCCAGACTTAACTTCCACTATATATCCGGCAATGTCTGTACCGAAGTTAGAATATGCGATAACCGCTCCCGGTTCATATATTTGCTTTGGCTGATGTTTTGCACTTACCCATTTTTCAAGAGGAATGACTTTTTCTTTATCAAAAGTAAGCATTTCGCTTGCATTTTCTTCAAATCCTGCAGTATGGTTCATTAAATCTAATATCGTAATTGGTTTATCATAAACCAAATTAAGACGCTCATACCCGATATATTCTCGTATATCCGTATGCAGATCAATCTTCCCTTCTTCAACTAGCTGCATTACCGCTGTCCATGTAAAGATTTTGCTAACCGATCCAATTTCAAATACAGTAGATGTGGGATCCACAGGAATATCCTCTTTTATGTTTGCTACCCCATACCCTTTGCTGAAAATTAGCCTTCCGTCTTTAACTATAGAAACTGCCGCACCCGGTACGGTAACCCCTATTTTACCTTCCATAATATCATCAACTATTGTTTCGATTTTTGAAATATCCACACCTGATGGAGTTACTTCAGCACTTGCAAATGTTGACATAGGAAAGTAGAAAAAGCAACTGAAAATTATAATTACAGTGGTTACAAAAGCAACCAGCCTATTTGTTTTTTTCATTTAAAGTCTCCTTATTTCCATTACGTAATCTTAATATATTTTTAGAAACACAAGTTTTATCTCTTTGTTTGTATACCTTGCCTGTCAACCGCGCATGTGTACTATGTACGCTTGGCAATGTCGATACCGATGACGAGGACTTTTTCAGTGACTTGATTAATCTTTTGGTTCGTATTAGAATTCATAAATGGAGTTCTCCTGTGTGATGGTGAATCAATTTAGGCGTTGACACTCATACATCATACAAGAGGGCTTTTCTCTTTTTAAGCTCCCGAAAATCCTTCTAATAGGAATGCTCCTAAAATATGAAATAAGAACACCCCAGTTAGATATAGATCCCCAAAAAAACCAGAATAGAAATTCCGATACAAATTTGTCCGCAAATTCTTGCTTTCTTGTTTTATCCACTTTTTTATGTAAGACAACTCCAATCACAAGCAAAATTATGCTGACAGCAATATTTAAAATAATGAATAGTGGTGCTAATGTTTTTCAAAAATCCAGAAAGCCTTCAAAAAATTCTTAGCCAACTTCTTTTGCCTCCATTGATTTTTTCTCTCTTTATTCAAAAATTGTATCTATCGTACTATTTAATAGAAATTCAAATACTTCAAAACGGTCATAAGCAAGTTTATCTTTCATTGTCACTATAAATAGCATGGAACTTATTACAGCATATGCTTTTTCTTTTTCAACTTTCAGTCTGAGTCCTGCAAGATCAATGGTCTCGTAGAAAAAAGTTACGCTATCAAAGTGTAGTTTTTCGATACGGTCTTTAGGTATTTTGTTTAAAAAGGCTAAGAAATCTGGAGTTCCCAGGTCATATAGAAATGGTGATTTATCAAATTCTTTAAAATGCCATTTCATGGCACTAATAAAACCAGCTTTGCCCCTTTCACTATTAATAATTTCTTGCAAATTGCTTTTTAACCTATTTTGCACGCGCTCTAAGGTGTCGCAAAACAAATCCTCTTTAGCCGAATACAATAAATAAAATGAGCCTGTTGATATTCCTATTTTTGCTGTTAATTCACCAATACTTGTTTTTTTGTAACCATGTAATGCCCAACTCCGCTCACATTCAGTACAAAGCTTTGTTCTTAGCTCAACTTTTTCTTCATCAGAAAAGCCTTTTGGTCCTTTTGCCATCCATTGCACCTCCTTATTTTATTATGAATTAATTTATTTTTTAATTCATAATAAAATAATACTCTCTCTTGTATTATCTGTCAACTGGTGTATTTTTTTAAAATAATTAACATAATGCTTAAAAAATAGATGAGGCTGGGACAAAAAGAAAAAATGTTAGACCAAGATACAATCGGTCTAACATCTGTATTAGCTCACTCTCTATGTCTTACTTATTTTTATAGTTTTATAGTAAACTTTCATTTGATCTTCCAGTAATTCTTGGTGTACAATGCCTTGGTTCTTTCTAAGAATCAATAACTTCTAGCTAACCTTTCCATTGCATGGAAATTTCCACTATTATAATCAATTACCATTCTCTTCCTCTATTGGTTTTCCAGTCATACGGCAAAATCTCTTTCAATAAAACAAACGTGCCATTTTCAACCTCTACAGCAGCTTCTAAGTTTTCTTTTGAAAGCTGACTGATCAACTCACGGCACCGTCCACATGGTGGGACAGCATTTCCTTCCGAATCAACTGCTACAAAAGCTTTTATTTGATATTCGCCATTCTTCAACATGTCAGCAACTGCTGCATGCTCTGCACAAAAACCCATGGAACAAGCTGTATCTATGCTAATCCCTGTATAGATATTACCATCTACAGTTTCAATGGCTGCACCAACACTTCCGTATTGAATAAAATCATTTAACTCTGTAGGTGAAGTAACTGCAGTTGCAATCTTTTTTAATTCTTTATGATTCATAAGTGTCAACCACCTTTTCTAGAAATATGACATCGATTGAGTAAGGCATTAACTGCCTCAAAGACGATAGTCAATGCCTCAGTCATTAAAAATCTACATTCTTTTTTGGTGGGTTTTATGATTTCATCAGCAGTACTCGCTGAAAAGCATCCTAAATTCGCATCAAAAAATAGAATATAGTAGTTCTAATTGTCGTTTAATATTATCAATCCTCATTATTAAATAAGCCATACCATTTTACTATGTCAACTCTTGTCATAGTAAAAGTAGAGAGACAACTTCACTCACAGGCAAAGTTGTCCTAATTAGTGTTGTAATACGAAAAGCATTGTTTATGGAATCTATTGTACAACCAAATACTATTTCTTGTCTTGCTTCACTTTATAATGCATCTGTACAAACTGACCATACCGTTTTGTATCGATTAAAATTAAATTGATTTGTGGATTTTTTTCTTTAAACAACGGAATGCCAGAGCCAAGGATATGAGGGGTAACCGTAATAATATACTCGTCAATTAAGTTTTCCTTTATAAAGGCATCAAGTATACCTGCTCCACCGACCATCCATATTTTAGAACCCTCTTGTTCCTTTAACTTTCTCGTAAACTCTACTACGTCTTCATTGACATATTCTACATACTCATTTGTACCTTTCTCCGAATTGCTGAAAACGTAGCATTTTTTACCGGGATACGGAAATGATTCTGAATTTTCCATTACATAATCGTAAGTCTTTTTCCCCATGATTGTTGTATCGATAGATTGATACATTTCTTCATATCCTGCATCACCTTCTCCTTCTGTGTCAGTTAACCATTGTAAGTCATTATCTTCCTTTGCAATAAATCCATCTAAGCTTGCAGCAATGTATAAAACTACTTCACGTGACATACTTTAATCTCTCCTTGTATCTTTATACTTTCCTTATTGATTAAGGAACAAAACTATACTAACCATAAAACATGACAAGTAATGGCATGTTTTATTAAAAAGTAGAAATTTTTATCTTAACAATTACAATGAATAGCTTCAATATTATCTGTTATCAACAAATTGCACGTTCGGATAAGCACCATCTTGATGAGCGTGAAAATATTGCGTTTCTACCACCACACCACCATCAGGTTCAATTAATCCACTAGTCAATGCACAACTCAAACATTCAACCTCTACCGTTTTTCCGTTTGATAATGTAATTTTTCTCACAGATAGTCCCCCTTAAAACATTAGGGATATTATAATATAGGCCCTTTTCTACTTAAACTATGCAGCCCCGTTAGTTGAAGAACATCTTTTCACAATATTCACCAGAGAATCCTCATCTTCCTTCGATAAAATTTCATTCCAACATCTTATTAGCAAGTGTTTTAACAATTGAATTAACAAAGGCATATAAATTTGCAATGGAGGCATTTACTGAGTTTAGTCGTGATGGGAAAATTGATATTAATCTTTCTGAATTAAATCCAAATGATATTTCTGAACATTTATATGTAAAAAGAATTCAATCAAGCTTAAACAATCTTCGCTTTGCTTGGGACAAACTTAAACAATACAAAGACGTTGCACTAACATGGTGCGTTTGTTGAAGTACATTCATATCTAAAGATAAAAAGGGAGCTGAGATTATATTTCTAGCTCCCTTTAGTCTGTATTTGTTACAAGTCCTTAGTTGATTTTTTTAAGGAAATTACTTGTGGCATCACTGATATCTGTAACATTAGTTTGATAGAATCCATGAGAGCCATCAATAATTTGGGACTCAGCATTTGCACCAAGTCGATTTAAGTGATTTTTTTGAATCTCTTCTCCATCTTTTACTTGTTTTTGAGAAACTGAGGATATTAGTTTCAATACAGGTATTTCTGAAGGGAAGACTACGCTGTTTACCTCATTGACATTGTCATTTAAACTCAAAGCCTGATTAATGATCGTATCGTTGACAACATGATAAGAAAATAATTTATGATCACTGATTTCTTTTTCGGTAACTGTTTGATCAGAAGGTAGCAGCCCATTGATGATTTGATTAAATCCAGTTGCTTGAAGTAACGTATTAAAACCATATAGGATTTAAATTGAGGTTAACATATATCTCAATTTATCGGCTCTGCGTCTTAGCGTCTGGCTCTTTAACTATGATAATTTTAAATTTTTTTATGTTTACTAAACTTTCTTGTTTACATTTTGGACAGTAAAGAGGAAAACTAATTAATATTGTATTCGCATATACTTTAGTGCGTGTTTTTGAACTACAAATTGGGCAGTATATCCATTTGCTTTTTTCACTCATATACCCTTCTCCTTTCCTGTCTAGCTCCTCATATAGTTATATTTTACACAAGCAAATTTTCAAAGTGTATATGCACCATATATATTTTTACATAAAAAAGGAGACAATCAACATTAGAAAATTCATGGCAATATGAGCAAACATATGTGCAAGCATCGCAAGTTCTAGATTGTGCTTCCAATAAATCCAGCCAAAGAAGAAGCCGGGTAAACCATTCAATAAGATCATTCGGAACCAAATGAATGCGGTCATTTCTGTCACACTTGCAGTTCCACTATAATGACCTATTGCAAATAATAATGCGCTAACAAATATTGCAAGGATAAAGACCCAGTTCGAAGGTTTTGCTGATTTTCGATCAAATAGTTTCCAAAAAATAAAAACCAACAAGCTCATAAACCCAAAACGCATTAATAGTTCCTCAACAATCCCTCCGTAGAGTAAAGCTGCTAAAAATTCTATTGCATTATAAGGATGTATTAGTTCTTTTAGACCCTCCGGCAAGAGTGGGAATAAAAGATAATCGAATCCTCTTATAACAACTCCTGCAATCGAACCGAGTATGATAGCTAGTTTAATACCTTTTATCCACTCTGACTTTGACTTTTCTCTAGCATTCGGGTGCATAATCACAGATTTTAAACCAACTTTATGAGCAGTAAAAAAACCTATAACAAGAGCAATGATTAAGAAAATATAATTGGGAAGTGTGCCAAGTAAGGCTAACATTTCAGGTGATCCTGAAATCCCCATCATTTCCCTCGCTTGCTCTAATTGGGCCGGGTTTGTCGATAGTGTCGATAGTGCCTTAAGATATAAGGGAACGAATGCAATGATTCCAAGCAAGAGATAAATGAATAGTCCTTTAACACTTTTTTGCTTTGTCATAAGTAACCTCCTTGATTTCAGTATAAGATTCATATAAATATCAATATTTGTTTTATTTACTATAAGACTCTATTAAACAGTTCATTCTTGTTTCCCTCCTCCAAATTGTTTATTCACCCTTAATACGATTACGTTCGACTAATCGTTCACTTACGAAAAACCAAATAAAAAAATCTCAGGAATTTGATCCTGAGACCTTTCTTTTAAATATTTTTCTTACAAAAATAAGATAGATAATAAGATAAGTTGGAAATGTAATAAGGCCTAAAAAGCCCCATAGCCAAGCATTGTGTCCCCTCTTCCGTGCATCCCAAAACATCCATGAGCTCTGACAAATCAGAATGAATGCAATCACGACGCATAACCAAAGCGGTGTGCTACTTAGTTTGTTTGAGATCATTCATTACTGACCTTCTTTCTAGTTTTGTTAAGAGCTAAGGGCAATAAGATAATCCCCACAAGCTGAAAATAAAGAAAAAGAATTGGCTGACGATAAACGACAGCAGTCCCAACCGAAAGCACAAATACTGCAACAGAGATAAACGTGAGGAGGTCTTTCCATTGTTTTTTTCGTATTCTTTTTTTCTCTAATTCAACATTCTGTTGAAACCATTGTAAGTTTGGAGTAGATACTGGATTCCATTGATCCAGTTTTTCTAAACCATCTATTAATTGCTTAACCGTTAATTCATCTTCATCATCCAACATAGAATTACTATTTTTAGAATCGTACTCCTTCAAGTTCAGCCAACTCCTTTCGTACACTTTTTAGACCATTTGAAACTCGTGATTTTACTGTTCCTTCTGCAATGCCCATTATTTTTCCAATTTCCTTATATGAATATCCGTAATAATGCTTTAACACGATTGGCATACGTATTTCTTCATTAATTTGAGCAAGTACATCAAGTACATCAGTCCATTCTTCGTTCATAATGGCTGCATTCCATTTCATTTTCCGGAGCGCTTGTTCCTGCTCTAGCCAGTTTTTCTCCCGCTTCTTTCTACGCTGTTGATCGATAAAAAGGTTCGTTGCGATTGTGATGAGCCATGAGGAAAACTTGGATTCACCATTATACAGATGGATTTTTTCAATACACTTTATCATCGTCTCTTGTGTTAAATCTTCTGCGATTTGTGGATGAAGGGTAACTTTCATTAAATACTTTACGAGGAACGAATAATTCTGTTGTAGCAGTTTCGAAAGAGCCAATGTATCTCCCTTTTTCGCCTTTCGAATTAAATCCTTTTCATCCATGAGATCTACTCCATACAATAATGATTTATATGTAATACGACTAACTGGGGAAAATCGTTCATTTTCAAAATAAAGAATCACAACAATTAGTATTTTTTAAGTTTACTTGAAAGTTATATATTTCCAAAAACCAAAGTATTGTTGCTCATTCAACGAGTTCAGAATACTTGTTTAATTATTATAGTATTATCAAACTACTCACATGTTTTGTTTAAGTAGAAAAAGGCTCTACTCCTTATTAAAATGTACCCTATAAGATAGACACTTAAAAAAAGTCTCTCTTACAGGGTACTTTTATTTATAATGAACATAACAACTAGATGGAGCAGAAC